>NZ_JABXWS010000090.1:0-195172 GCF_015594425.1 Novosphingobium sp. HR1a | reverse complement strand
GGCCCTCGGGCGTTGCGAGGCGGATGGGGTCGTCCTCGCCCGTCACCGGGCCGCGCCATGCCGAGGCGCGCAGCGACGTCACGGTGTATTCGGGGCGCGGATCCAAAACGTGGGGGACGTTTGCGATCACCACGATCACGTCCATCTCGGCGCGCAGGATCACGGTGCGGCCGGGCGCGAAGGGGCCGACCTCGGGCGTGATCGCGCCGTCCGCCTCGATCCGCGCGCCCTTGAACAGCGTCACGCAAGGATGCACGTCGCGGCGGCCGAGGCCGTGCTTGGCCGCGCCGAGCAGGAAGCGGTCGCGGCCGCTCGGGAAGGCGCCGGAGTTGCGACCCTCGCCGTACTTCGCGAGGTTCGTCGCGGGGTTGGAGGTGCCGCAGAAGGTATCGTGCGTGCCCGCATCGTCGGCGACGATGCTCATCATCACGCGGCCCATGTCGGAGAGCAGCAGCTTGCCTTCGCCGAGATAGGCGTTCCACTGGACCTTAACCGTGTCCGCCACGTTGAGCCGTTCGGTCGGCATCTCGGCGTTGAACAGCAGGATCGAGGCGCAGGCGTCGCCCTTCCCGTCGATCAACCGCAACCGGGAGCCGCGCGTCAGCCGCCGCGTGGCGTAGCCGCCCGCCGCGATCGTTTCCTCCCACACGAGGTCGGCGGCATCGACGCCCTCGGGCAGATCGCCCGCCACGGGAGGCAGCACCGGCATGCTCTCGACCACGGTGCCGCCCTGGGCACGCGCATGGTCTCGGGCTGCGAGCGGATCGGCCAATGTTTCGGTCATGAATGCGCTCCGATATTCTTGAAGTCGTCTCCGCTCTGGTCGTAGAGCGGCGGCAGGAGGGCGGTGGTGGTGACCAGCTCAAGCTGCTGCACCCCGCGCACCCGGCGGATGGCGTCGCACAGTTCCTTCAGCCGCACGGCCGGACCCTGCACGAGAAGAACTTCGAGGGACTGGTCGTCCTCCAGCACGACATGCTGCGAGGAGATCACTTCCTTCAGGTAACTGGCTTGCGTCTGGGAGAGCTGGTGCCGCACGCGGCCCCGCTCGCTGCGGTAGACGAGGGTGATGGTGCCCGCGAGCATCTCCTCGGGCCGCATCAGCGAACCGTGCTCGGCCAGAGCATGGCGGATCAGTTCGGCGATGAGCTGGGAGCGGGAAGGCAGGCCGCGTTCCGCCACCATCATGTCGAGCTGTCTGAAGAGGTCTGCCGGAAGGCTCATGCTGAGCCGAGCCAGGCTTGCGGAGTCTGTGCCCATGCCCATTCTCTTTTCAGGTATTACGATTTACGTCAATAGTAATATTTAAACTAATTGCATTCTTTCTTTTCCGTCATCCCCGCGAAGGCGGGGACCCATCTGATGACTGTGCAACAGGCACCTTCAGGAGATGGATTCCCGCCTTCGCGGGAATGACGGAAAAAGGGTAGACGCGATCACCCGGCAGTCTCCTCTTCCGTCTCTTCCGCCCGCTCGCGCATCGGCAGGTCGTAGACGACCGTGGCTCCAAATCGGTGCGGCGCGTGCGGATCGTGGCGGCGCTTGTCGAGCGCAAGGACGCGCGTGCCCAGCGAGAATGCCTCGCGAATGTCGTGCGTCACCATCACGATCGTCAGCGAATACTTGCGCCACAGATTGCGGATGAGCGCGTGCATGTCGGCACGAATACCGGGGTCGAGCGCGCCGAACGGCTCATCGAGCAGCAGGATGCGCGGCCGCTTGACCAGCGCCTGCGCGATGGCAAGGCGCTGCTGCATGCCGCCCGACATCTGCGCGGGGTAGAGGTCGAGGCTATGGCCGAGGCCCACCGCCGTCAGCATCTCGGTCGCCTCCTCGACGGCGGCGCGGCGGGCGCTGCCGAACAGGCGGCCGAGCACCGGGGCCTTCTCGCATTCCAGCCCGAGGATCGTGTTGCGCAGCGCGGAGAGGTGCGGGAACACCGAATAGCGCTGAAACACGACGCCGCGATCCGGTCCGCATTCGGGTTTGAGCGGCGTGTCGTCGAGGGTGATGACGCCTCGGCTCGGCCCCTCCTGTCCCAGTATCAGGCGCAGGAAACTGCTTTTGCCCGCGCCCGAAGGGCCGACGATGGAGACGAAGGCGCCTTCCTCGATGTCGAGGTTCAGCTTTTCGATGATGATCCGGTCGCCGTATTCGACCCAGACGTCGCGGAAGCTCAGGAGCGTGCTCAATGGCTTTCTCCATGTGCCCAGGGAAACAGCCGGTGGCTGAGGAAAGTCAGCGCCATGTCCATCGCGATGGCCAGCAGCGCGATCCACGCGACGTAAGGCAGGATCACGTCCATCGAGAGGTAGCGGCGCACGAGGAAGATGCGGTAGCCGAGCCCGACGTCGGACGCGATCGCCTCGGCCGAGATCAGGAACACCCAGGCCGGGCCGAGTGCGAGGCGGATGGCGTGAAGCAGGCGCGGCATGGCTTGCGGCAGGGCGACGCGGATCATCACCTGCCAACTGTTGGCGCCCAGCGTCAGCGCCTTGATCACCTGCTCCCGAGGAAGCGCGGAGACGTGGGCGGCGATGTCGCGGATCATGACCGGCGCGATGCCGATGACGATCAGCGCGACCTTGGAGGTTTCGCCGAGGCCCAGCGCGATGAACAGGATCGGCAGGAGCGCAATCGGCGGGATGACCGCGATGCCGGTGACCAGCGGGCCGAACGTCGCGCGCACCGGCGGCAAGACGCCGAGCGCAAGGCCCACCACCAGCGCCATCAGCGTCGAGATACCAAGGCCGATGCCAAGGCGCTGCAGGCTCGCCATGGTATCCGCCCAGAACACCAGCTGGCCGGTGAGCTGGTCGGGCACGAAAAGCAGCGCCGACATGCTCTCGGCCATGGAGCCTGGCAGCGGCAGGATCTTGTCGGCCGGGTTCACCGCATGGCGGCTCGCGGCCATGACGATGTAGACCAGCAGGAGCAGCAGGATCGGAACTGCGCCGAGAAGCACCCGCCCCCCTCGCCCGACCTGACGATTCACCCAGCGCATTGTCGTGATCCCACCTGTGGAGTGTTGTTTTTATCCCGACCCGTCATCGCGACCCTCGCGCAATGATGGACGGTTCTAGAGCTTGCCGTCGGCGGCCATCTTCATGAAGCTGTCGTCGAAGCGCAAGGTAACGTGCTGCGCATCACCCAGCGTCTTGCCGCCGGGGAACGACATGCCCACCGCGTCGGCCGAACTGGCGCCCTTGAACAGCCCCTTGGAGAAGCTGAAGTCCCGCACGCGGGTCATCGTGGTGACGAGCGCCGGCGCGTCGGTCGCGGCGACGGCTGCCTTGGCGTCGGAGTAGAGGAAGGTCGTGCTGAGCTGGCTGTCGAACGCTTCCGGCGTCGCACCCGCGAGCTTGGCCATCGCCGCGCGGGCGGCCTTGCCCTCGGCGTCCTGGCGCGTCATCAGCGCGGTCGTCTCGTACCAGATGCCCGCCAGCGCCTTGCCGAGATTGGGGTTGGCCTTGAGCGTGGCGGTATCGACGCAGAGCAGGTCGAGGATCTCGCCCGGAATATCGGCCGAGCTGAACACCAGCTTCGCGCCCGGCTGCGCCTTCATCGCATTGAGCTGCGGGTTCCACGCCACCGCGACCTTGACGTCGGGGCTGGCGAAGGCGCCGACGATGTCGGCATCGCCGGTGTTGACCGTTTTCACGTCCCGCAGCTGCATGCCGACCGAGTTCAGCCCGCGCGCCAACAGGTAGTGCGACACCGAAAGCTCGACGAGATTGACCGACTGGCCCTTGATCGTCTTGAGGTCGCCGCCCTTCATCAGGATGCCGTCGTTGCCGTTGGAATAGTCACCGACGATGATCGCGCTGGTGTCCTTGCCACCCGCCGCCGGGATCGTCAGCGCATCCATGTTGGCGACGGTGACGCCGTCCAGCTTGCCCGCAGTGTACTGGTTCACCGACTCGACGTAGTCGTTGACCTGGACGATGTTGATCTTGAGCCCGTACTTGTCGGCCCACTTCTTCACGATGCCCGCCTGCTGGGCATAGGGCCAGGGCATCCAGCCCGCGTAGATCGACCATCCGATGTTGAATTCGGTACGCTTGGGCGCTTCGCTCGGCGCCTGCGAGCAGGCGGCGGTGAGAAGTGCTGCCGGCATCGCGGTGGCCATCAACGCGGCCTTGGCAATGCTGCGGATCGATACGATCATGACTCGGTCCCCTTTCGCAGTGCAACATTGCTGCGATTCGGATCGTTGTCCATCGAAAATTATTACGGTGCGCTATTTTTGTAATACTTGCGCGCACCATTGCCCTTGTGCATCATGCGCGAGTCTTCAGGCCGCCACTTCGTCCTTCGGCTGCGGCTTGCGCGAGGTTTCCGCCACTTTTGCAGCGACCTCGTCCTGCTCGTGCAGCGGCGGCAGAAGCGCGGTGGTCGTAACCAGCTGCAGCTGGTGAACGCCGCGAATGGCGCGCAGGGCGTCGCACAGTTCCTTCAGCCGCTCGGCAGGGCCCTGCACCAGCAGGACTTCCATCGACTGGTCGTCCTCGAGGAAGACGTGCTGCGAGGAGATCACTTCCTTCAGGTACTCCGCCTGGCTCTGTGCCAGCTGGTGGCGCACCCGCCCCTTGTCGCCCCGGTAGACCAGCGTGATCGTGCCCGCGAGCATCTCTTCCGGCCGGGTCAGAGCCTCATGCTCGGCAAGGGCGTGGCGGATCAGTTCGGCGATCAGCTGCGAGCGCGAGGGCAGCCCGCGCTCCTCCACCATGGCATCCAGCTGGCGGAACAGGTCTGCGGGAAGGCTCATGGAGAGCCGGGCAAGACTGGCGGGATCGGTGCTCAAGCGGCGCCCTTTCTGGAACAACAACAGCCCTCCCCTATACCAACCTTGCCGCCGATGACAGCAGCAGTTGGAGGCGCAGTCGGCGGTGGAGTGATACTCTCATCGCACAAAAATAATACCGTTGTCACGTTTCGTAATATCGATAAGCTGACCCGAGATCGAGCCGGTGTTCACCCGCTCGCAGCCAGTGTGGGGGCATTTCTTGGCACAGAGTCCTACCCGTAGCACGGGGTTTTCCGGCAGTTCGCAGGCCGCCACCGGGCGCGCCTATCCCAACGGTAACCCGGCGCTGGGGTACAATCCACCCGGCGTGCGTAATACCGACAGCGCCGTGCCGCTCCACCGCAGCAAGCCGGTCACGCACGACTATGCCTGCGATGGCCCCGCGGCGGGCAGCCTGTCGTTCCGCTGGACTTACGGCTCCAACGTCGCGGCGAAGAACCGCGACCCGCGCGTGCAGGTGGTGCAGTACAACGAGGATACGTTCGTGCTGCGCCAGAACGTGTGCGTCCACTGGGAGGCGCCGTTCACGTACCTGCTGTTCGGCAACAAGGGCGCGCTGCTGATCGACACCGGCGCCACCGCCAACGCCGGGCATTACCCCCTGCGTGAGACGGTGGATGCAATCATCGCGCGCTGGGCAAAGGCGCGCGGGCGCAGCAAGGTGCCGCTGACCGTCGCGCTCACCTCGGCCGAGGACATCGCGCAGAACCAGGGCCTCGTGCAGTTCGCCGACCGGCCGGACACCACGATCGTCCCCAAGCCGCTGGCGCTGATGCAGAAGACCTACGGCATCGCGAACTGGCCTTCGGGCACCGGCAGGATCGACCTCGGCGATCGCGTGATCACGGTCGTCCCGACCCCCGGCACGCACAAGGACGGGGTCAGCTTCTACGATCCCTACTGCGACCTGCTGTTCACCGGCGACCTGCTGTTCCCCGGCAAGATCAACATCGGCAACGACACCGATTTCGTCGCCTCGCTGGAAAGGCTCAAGGCTTTCGCCGCCGCCAATTCGGTGAAGTGGCTGCTGGGTGGACACATCGAGATGATGTTCGTGCCGGGCAAGTATTATGCCCGCTTCACCACCTATAAGCCTTACGAGCGGGTGCTGGAAATGACGCCCGACCTGATCGACGACGCGCTGCAGCACGCGCGCGAGATCAAGGGCAAGGACATGATGTTGATCCGCCCGGACTTCGCGCTTTTCAACGGCGTCAGTCCCGACCAGCGCACTTCGGTCTGGCCGGAAGGCGTGCCGAACATCAACCCGCCCCGCCCGTTCTGAGTTAAGGAAACCGCACCGTGGATCGCCGCTCTTTCCTGACCTACAACGCCGCCATCGCCGCCGTGCCGCTGACCGGCGCCGCGCTGACCGGGCTGTCCGACGCCGCCTCCGCCGCGACGCGCCCGCCGCCGATCGACTTCAAGGCCAACCTGCCCGCGACCGGTACTTTCCCGGACAAGTGGATTTGCGGCTCATCGTCCTGCATGGACAACACCGATCCGCCGGTGCAGGTCCACTGGTACAACCCGCACACCGCGATCCTGCGCCAGAACAAGGCCTATAGCTACGAGGCACCGTTCGCGCCGCTCTACTTCGGCAACGACCGGGTGCTGTTGCTCGACGAGGGTTTCGTGCAGCTGCGCAACGACTGGGACCTGCGCGGCGTCGTCGACCAGTGCATCGACGAGTGGTGCGCCCGCAACGGCCGCGATCCGGCCAGCCTCGAACTGCTGGTGGCGTTCAGCCATCTTCACGCCGACCACTACGCCGCGACCAACCAGTTCGCCGACCGCCCCAATACCCGCTACATGGGCCTGACGCACGAGGAGATGGTCGGCTTCTGGGGCATGACCAATTTCCCCGAGGAGCGCGTGACCCTCGACCTGGGCGGGCGCGAGATCCTGATCTGGGGCTCGCCGGGGCACGTCGTTTCCGAGTTCGCGTACTACGACAGCTACACGCAGATCCTCTATACCGGGGACATGTTCTATCGCGGCCGCTGCTACATCAGCTTCTGGGAACCGTGGTATGACAGCATGAAGCGCCTCATCGAGTTCTGCGACACGCACCCCGTCACGCACGTCATGGGTTGCCACGTCGAGATCAGCAAGGACGGCGAGGACTACGCCTACGGCATGACGTACCAGCCCGACGAGGCCCCCGTGCAAATGACCGTGCAGCAACTGCGCGAGGCCTGGGCCTACGCGCAGAAGATCACCGAGCCCGGCATCTACTTCACCGGCACCGTCTTCCTGTGCAACCAGACGCGCGGGACGACTACCATCGACAAGAATCCCTACCGCTACTGACGGCGACCCGAATCGGCGGCGCGCCGGATACGCGCCGCCGAGCGCATCTGCAGACGACAAGCGTGTTACGCAGATGCATAAAAACCACGCTCTAGCGTGATTTTTCGCCCCCCGTCGCCAAAACGCATGAGCCTCAATTAATACGCTTGACGAGAAACGTAATATCCATAGCTTGTATCACATCGCCGGTCAGAGCGAAGAAACGGGGAGAGAGAATCTTGTAACAGCAGGCCGGTCCACCGGTCTGGATGGGGGGTTTTCGATGGAACAACTGCCAGTCCGCAACACGGTTCTCTCGAACGATGCGGCTGCCTTCGCGCCTGATGCCACGGTGGCTGACGGGGGCGTGAAGCAGAAGATCTTCAACCTCGTGCCCCCGGCGTTTGTCGCCGTGATCGTCGCGTTCTGGGCATTCGCGCCCAAGGCGCTGACCGACAATGGCTGGACGATCATCGTCACCTCCGCGCTGATCACTGTCGTCGTGCTGGGCCTCGAGTTCGTGCACGAGCGGCACGCCGGATGGCGCATGAACTGGCGCGAGTTCTTCACCGACCTGTTCTACGTCGTGCTGAGCGCCACCGTCATCTCCTGGACCGCGACCGCGCTGGCCGAGGAACCACTGCAGGCAGTCAAGAAATCGCTCGGCATCACCACGCAGTGGGCGATGCACATGCCCTGGCTGCTGCAGGTGGCGCTGGTGGTCTTCATCATGGAGTTCGGCCAGTACTGGATGCATCGCCTGATGCACAATTCGACGCCGTTCTGGCTGACCCACGCGCCGCACCACCACATCACCCAGCTCAACGCCGCCAAAGGCGCGGTCGGCAACCCGATCGAGCTGTTCCTGATCAGCCTGAGCGTGCTGGCGCTGTTCGACCTCTCGCCGACCGCGCTGTTCTGCGGCTTCAACATCCTGAACGTCGTGTCGACGTTCGCGCATGCCAACGTGCGCTCCGATCCGCCGCTGTTCTATTCTTTCTTCTTCACCACGATCCGCCATCACAGCCTGCATCACTCGACCGATTACGAGAGCACGCGCTGCAACTACGGCAATTCGCTGATCCTGCTCGATCGCATCTTCGGCACCTACAAGGAAGGTGAAGCCAGCGTCGTCGGGCAGGACGATCTGAGGCGCCTGTCCATCCGGGAGCAGTTCCTGTTCCCGTTCCAGCCCCTGATCGAACGGATCAGGGCAGGCCGCGGCGAAACCGCACAGCCTGCCAACTGAAAACGGCCAACCGAGCCGCAGTAATAATTCAACGCATCACGGGAGCGAACACCTCGGCGGCATTCACGGCCGAGGGCAGTGCAAGCGCGTCGGCACGACATCCGCAAAGCGATGGCCGGCGTACGAATGAGGGTCCTCACATACACACCCACCGGGCGCGACCAAGGAGCGGGCCGGGACCGGGGCACGTCAACCGAAACTGGGGAAGCACATGACTTATCGCGCGAAATTGAGAGCAGGGCTTCTGTCCGCAACCATGATTACGAGCACCGTGCTCGCGATGCCCGCCGTGGCGCAGGAAGCGCCTGCCGCTTCCGATGAAGGCGACGCCATCATCGTCACCGGCACCCGCCGCGCCACCACGATCATGGACACGCCGATCAACATTTCGGCCATCGGCGCGGACCAGATCGCCCGCCAGCGCATCAACGACGTGCGCGGCATGGCGGACTTCACCCCCGGCCTGACCATCTCCGACACCGGCCCGCGCGGCACCGGCACGATCGTCATGCGCGGCCTCAACGCTTCGGACACTCAGACCGACGGCGCCAGCTACGACAACGCCATGGGCATCTACCTCGGCGAAGTTCCGCTCTACTATGACTTCAAGCTGCTCGACATCCAGCGCGTCGAGACCCTGCTCGGTCCGCAAGGCACGCTCTATGGCCTCGGCACGATGGCGGGCGCGATCCGCTACATCCCCAACCGTCCGAACACGGAGGAATGGGAAGGTGAGGCGCACGGCCGCACTTACGTCAAGTCGCACGCCTCCAAGCTCGGCTACCAGGTCGACGGGATGATCAATATCCCGATCGTGAAGGACCACATCGCCTTCCGTTCGTCGACCGGATACTATTACGACCCCGGCTTCATCGACTATCCGTTCCTGCTGAACGAGCCGGGCGTATCCGATCCGCAGCCGAACGGCACCGCTCGCCCGACCGGCGCGGCTTATGACGCGAACCTGCACAAGGGCAAGGATCTCAACTTCGAGAAGACCTTCACCACCCGCAACCAGTTGCTCTTCCAGACCGACGACGACTTTAAGGTCATCTTCACCTACGCCTTCCAGCGCACGAAGACCGAGGGCTCGCAGGCCAACAACGCAGGCGTCCTGGGTTCGGGCAAGTACGAGAGCGCCGCGCGCTATGCCGAGCCGATGAACCGTCGCGCGCACCTCCTGAGCATGGAGATCAACGCCAACGTCTTCGACATCGCCGACCTCGTCTGGACGAGCGCCTACACCAACGTGAAGTCGAAATCGCGCGCCGACAATACCGACCTGCTGCTCGACCTCGACTACGACTACGAACTGTTCCCTGCGTTCTCCAGCTGGAACGAGAGCTACAGCCGCCGCCAGCAGGTCAACCAGGAAGTACGCCTCGTCTCCACGCACGGCGGCCCGTTCAACTGGGTTCTCGGCGGGTTCTACAACGAGCAGAAATTGCAGCGCGATTACGCCGAGCACGTGCCTGGCCACCCCTGGGTCGATCTGGCGACGAACCCGAACGAACTGGAATACGTTTCCTACACCCGTTCGAAGGTCAAGGAGCAGGCAGTCTTCGGCGAAGGCACCTTCCACGTCACACCCAGCTGGCAGGTCACGGCCGGCGCGCGCTACTTCAAGTATACCTCGGAGATTGCAGGCGCGCAGACCCTGCCGCTGCTCGGCCAGCCGCTCAGCCCCTACGACAAGAAGGTGTCTGGCGGAAAGGCCGGTCAGGACGGCTGGGTGTGGAAGTTCAACTCTTCGTACAACTTCACCCGCGACCTGATGGTCTATGCCACCTACAGCAAGGGCTATCGCATCGGCGGACCGAACACGGTCGCGCCTTGCGACAACCCGCTGCCGCCGGGCCAGAACATCTGCGCCCTGCCTGACGAACTGCAGTACGGGCCGGACTCGACCAAGACCATCGAGGTCGGTTTCCGCGCCCAGCTGTTCGACCGCAAGGTGACGTTCAACATCGACGCCTACAGCACCAAGTGGACCGGCCTGCAGGTTGCCTCGGCAACCGTTAACGGCGCCACCGGCATCATCGTCAACGGCGGCCGCGCCTTGTCGAAGGGCATCGAAACCTCGTTCCAGATCAAGCCCGTCCCGGCACTGACGATCCAGGGCAATTATGCCTACAACGATGCCCACCTGACCGAAGACATCCCGGGCATCCTCACCATCCGCGAGGTGCCGAACGACTACAGCTTCCGCTTCGTCCAGCTCGATGCGCTGTCCGGCGACCGTCTGCCGAACTCGGCCAAGAACTCGGGCAGCCTGGGCGCCACTTACACGGTGCCGATGGGCAACGGCGAACTGTCGGCCAACTGGACGGCGACCTATCGCGGCAGCATCGTCAGCCGTCTCGGCTGGGACCGTGCCTATGGCGACAAGCTCAGCGGCTACGTCCTGCACCGCGCCTCGTTGTCCTATGACACCGACAAGTTCGGGGTCAGCGTGTTCGCGAACAACATCTTCGACAAGTACGCCGTGGTCTCGGTCGGCAACGACCGTTCGCGCAT
Organism: Novosphingobium sp. HR1a; assembly: GCF_015594425.1. Classification (NCBI taxonomy): domain Bacteria; kingdom Pseudomonadati; phylum Pseudomonadota; class Alphaproteobacteria; order Sphingomonadales; family Sphingomonadaceae; genus Novosphingobium; species Novosphingobium sp. HR1a. Next base: position 184,307 of record NZ_JABXWS010000090.1, on the reverse strand, counting down.
CGGCGTCAACGACGGGGTGGCGGTTCGCTACTATAGCCAGACCGTACTGACGCCGCGCGTCGTCGGCGTGGAAGCCCACATCAAGTACTGAGCATTCGTAGAGGCGCTTTCCCACAAAAGGAGAGCGCCTCTGCGACCAGATTCCGCCGGTTTCTTTGTTGCGCTGCAACGCAATTTTTCCGTAGGCGGACGGGCGATCCGGCGCTAGTCCACCGGGCATGACAGAACCGGCGCGGGCATTCCCGACGCCGCGAAAGGACCGCCTGATGAAGACCCGCATTCTTGCCGCGCTGCTGCTGTGCGCCGCGCCCTTCGCCATCGCCGCCACCGATCCGGCCCCCGCAGGCATCGACGAAACCGCGATGGATGCTTCGGTCAATCCGGGCGACGAGTTCTACCTCTTCTCGAACGGCGCCTGGCTGGCCAAGGCCGAAATCCCCGCCGACCGCAGCCGCATCGGCTCCCACACCGTCGCCGCCGACGAGACCGAGCGCCAGCAGACCGCACTCATCCAGAAGATCCTCGGCGCCAGGCAGAAGTCCGGGAGCGACGAGGCGAAGATCGGCGACTACTGGCGCGCCTACCTCGACACCGCCGCGATCGACAAGCTGGGCATCGCCCCGCTCAAGGCCGACCTGACGCGCTACGCGGCGATCAAGGACAAGGCCGCGCTGGTCAAGGTGCTGGGCGACCAGACCGAGGCCGACCTCGACCTGTTCAACAACAACAACGACATGTCGACCGAGAACCTGTTCGGCCTGTTCATCACCAAGGCGCTCAAGAGCGACGAGGTCGTGCCCTACCTGTTCCAGGGCGGCATCGCCCTGCCCGACCGCGAATACTACGTCTCGGCCGAACCGCGCATGGTCAAGATCAGGGCCGACTACCTCAAGTATATCGCCGACCTTCTGCGCCTGTCCGGCCTCGACCAGCCCGAGGCGCGCGCCGCGCGCATCCTCGCGCTCGAAACCAAGATCGCGCAGGCCCACCCGAGTAAGGCGGAAACCGCCGACTTCACGCAAGGCGGCACCCTGTGGACCCGCGCCGAGTTCGCCGCGAAGGCCCCCGGTATGGACTGGGACGCCTACTTCACCGCCGCGCACATGCCCTCGCAGCAGACCTTCGACGTCTACAGCCCCGGCGCGATCACCGGCCTCGCCGCCCTCGTCGCTTCCGAGCCGCTGGCCGCGTGGAAGGACTGGCTGGCCTTCCACCGCATCAATGCGCAGACAGATGTGCTGCCCACGAAGTTCGACGCGCTGCACTTTGCGTTCTTCGACACCAACCTTTCGGGCACCCCGGAGCAGAAGACGCGCGAAAAGCGGGCGCTGGCTTCGATCAACAGCGACCTCGGCATGCCCTTTGGCAAGCTCTACGTGCGCGAATACTTCCCGCCGGCCGCCAAGGCGCAGGTGGAGGACATGTCCGCCCGCATCAAGCACGCCTTCGCCCGCCGCATCGACGCGCTCGACTGGATGAGCCCGGCGACGCGCACCGAGGCCAAGGCCAAGCTGGAAGGCATGGTCGTCGCGGTCGGCTATCCCGACGTGTGGCCCGACACCTCCATGATCATCATCAAGCCGGGGCAGGCCTACGCCAACCGCATGTCGGCGATCCACGGCTACACGCTCCAGCAGATTTCCAAGCTGGGCAAGCCGCAGGACCGGGGCGAGTGGTGGATGACGCCGCAGCTCGTCAACGCGGTGAACCTGCCCGTGCAGAACGCGCTGAACTTCCCCGCCGCGATCCTGCAGAAGCCGTTCTTCGATCCGGCCGCCGACCTTGCTTCCAACTACGGCGCAATCGGCGCGGTGATCGGCCACGAGATCAGTCACAGCTTCGACGCCAGCGGCGCGGCGGTGGATGGCAACGGTATCCTGCGCAACTGGTGGACGAAGGAGGACCTCGCCCACTTCGAGGCGCAGACGCAGGCTCTGGTTGTTCAGTACGACGCCTACCAGCCGTTCCCCGACCTGCACCTCAACGGCAAGCTGGAACTGGGTGAGAACGGCGCCGACGTGGCGGGTCTTGCCGCCGCTTACGACGCCTACCGCGAAGCGCTGGGCGGCAAGGAACTGCCGGTGATAGACGGCTACACCGGCGACCAGCGCTTCTTCATCGCCTTCGCCCAGAGCTGGGGCGACAAGACCCGCGAAGGCGCGCTGCGCCGTCAGGTCATCGGCAACCCTCACGCGCCGGGCCAGTACCGCGCGCTGACCGTGCGCAACATCGATGCCTGGTACAAGGCATTCGACATCAAGCCGGGCGACAAGCTGTACCTGCCGCCCGAAAAGCGCGTGAAGCTGTGGTGATGTGAAAAGGGCGGGAGTGGAAACAAACACCCCGCCCGCTTTATCCGTCATCCCCGCGAAGGCGGGGACCCATCTGATGCTGGTGCAACTTGCGATGTCGTCAGATGGGTTCCCGCCTTCGCGGGAATGACAAGGAAAAGGTTCAGAGCCAGCGGTTCCTACACCCCGCGCGGCGCGTGCTGGCGGTGGATGTTGCGGAACGAGCGGCTCTTGAACAGCCACTTGCCGTCGATCTTGACGCAAGTGTCCTCGTAGACGCCGCGATCGCGCATGGTGATCCCGTCCTGGTCGTAGACCTCGGAGGTGTAGCTGCGCATCACCGCGCTATCGCCGCTGACCTCGACCGAGCCGGGCCATGCCTCGAACATGATGCCGGGATAAGCCTTCATCGCCTCTATCCACATCGCGACGATCGCCGGACGGCCCTTGGTGGTGCCGAGTTCCGGATAGTCCGGCAGCGACCATTCCGCATCCTCGGCCCAGGTCGCGCCCCAGGCTTCGGAGTCGCAGCGCGTCACCGCGTCGGCATAAGTCTCAAGCAGTTCACGGATGGCGAGGCGGTCCTCGAACGGGCCGGTAAAGGGCATTTCAGCATTCTCCCAAATCGTTTCAGGCAGATGCTAGCCCCTGCTCCGGCGCGCGAAACTATGCCTTGTGCGAGTAATTACGCCCCCACCGGTCGTTCGTTCGGCCCCGGCGCCTCGTCCGGCACGGCCACCTCGATCATGCCGCCCTCGATCCGCAGCGGGAACACGCGAAGGTCCGCGTAGGCGCCGCCGATGCAACGCCCGGTCGCGGCCTCGAAGCGCGCGCCGTGCAGCGGGCACATGATCGCCCCACGCCGCACGCGGCCGGGCGAGAGCAGCGCCGCCTGATGGGTGCAGCGGTCGTTCACGGCGCGAAAGCCGTCCTCGACCTTGACGATCAGCACGCTCCAGCCGCCCAGCATGATCGCGGCCTTTCCCTCTTCGGGAAAGTCGGCCTCGGCGATGACGGAGTGGAAGGTTTCGCTCATGGTAGCCATGGTATCCGGATCTCAGATGCAAACCAGCGTCTTGCCGATGGTACGGCCTGACATGAGGTCGATGAAGGCGGCGGGCAGGTTCTCGAACCCGTTGCGCAGATTGGCGAGCGGACGCAGCTTTCCTTCGGCCACCCACTGGTCCAGCTCCGCCTGCGCCTCGGCCAGCACCTGCGGATAATCGTACGTGATGAAGCCCTGCATCTTGATGCGGTTCACCACCAGCTGCCAGAGCGTCTTGACGCCGTAAGGGTGATCGGCGTCGTTGTACTGGCCGATCATGCCGCACACCGCGACGCGCCCGTGGAGGCGCATCAGCGGCAGGATTGCTTCAAGCATCTCGCCGCCGACGTTGTCGAAATAGACGTCGATCCCCTCGGGCGCGACTTTCGCGATTTCGGCGGCGATGTCGGGCGTGGCGCGATAGTCGATCGCGGCATCGAAGCCGAGTTCGCGGATGACTTCGGCCTTCTCCGGAGAACCGACGATGCCTATCACCCGGCATCCCTTGGCCTTGGCGATCTGACCCACCGTCGAACCCGTCGCCCCGGCGGCGGCGCTGACCAGCACGGTCTCGCCCGCCTTGGCCTCGCCCACCGCGAAAAGGCCCACCCACGCGGTTAGACCAACCGGGCCGAGGGCGCCCATGTAGTGGTGGAGATCCGTGCCCGGCTGCTGGTGCACCGTCTCCAGCCCCCAGCTCTCGCCCGAGAGGATATAGTGATCCTGCCACGTGGCGAAGGCGCGCACGAACGTGCCCACCGGGTAATCCGCATTGTTGGATTGCACGACTTCGCCAAGCGACATGCCGTTGATCGGCGCACCGAGCGCGACGGGCTCTATGTAGCTGGGCCGGTCGTCGAGGAAGCCGCGGATCGCCGGGTCCACCGACCCGACCCGCATGGCCACCAGGAACTCACCGTCACCCGGCTCGGGCATCTCCACCTCTGCGAGCGTGAAGTCCTCGGGCACCGGCATCCCGTCGGGGCGCCGCGCCAGCAATATCTGTCTTACCTTTCCCATCCCCCTTGCTTACCCGCGCCGGGCCTGAGCGAAAGGCTGGTCTAAACGCTAGGTTCGTGTCTCGCGACCGAGAGGCAAACTCGCGCGCAAACAGATGTGGAGCAGGATTCATGAGCATGTCCCCCGAAGCAATCGCCGAACTTGTCGATGCCCTCTACGCTGCGGCAGGCGCCGGCGACTGGGAGACGGCCAACGCAATGCTCACCGACGATTTCGTGGCCTATGAGGCCGATGCCCTGCCGATGGCAGGCGCCTATCGCGGCAAGAACGGCCTCAAGGACCTGTTCGCGAAGGCCATGGGCATGGCCGACGTCGTCGGGCTCGACCGCAGCGACCTGCTGACCGGCAAGGACAGCGCGATCGCGGTGCTGACGATGCGCTTTGCCGATCCCTCTCTCAAGCCCGCCGAACTGTGCGAGATGTTCCGCTTCCGCGACGGCAAGTGCTGCGAGATCAAGCCCTATTACTATGACCCCGCCGCCTTCCATGCCGCAGCGGCAGCCAAGGCGGAAACCGCCTGACGTCTGGTCAAGAGCGGTCAGCATGAGCCTGCCCCCGTATGAAGTGGTCGCCGATGGCTACGACTTCATCGAGGCGCCGCGCGTCTCGGCGGATGGAACGGTCTGGTTTGCGGATCTCACCGCTACGGGCGTGTACCGCAAGCGGCCGGGACACGCGGCTGAACTGATGCTGCCCGGCCGTCTGTGGGTAGGCGGGATCGTGTTCGACGACGGCGGAGACGTGCTGTGCAGCGGGCGCGGCGGCATCGTCGCGCTCAATCCGGCGACCGGCACCACGCGCGATGTCCTCACGCGGATCGAGGGCGCGCCCCTCGTCGCGGTCAACGACATGGAGGGCGATGGACGCGGCGGCCTTTTCGCGGGCACCATCGATTTCGAGGCGATCTTCGAGACCGGAAAGCCGCCTTCCCCCGGCCTGTTCTTCCACTTGTCCGGCGACGGCGAAGTCACAGTGCTGCGCCGCGACGTCGTCGCATCCAACGGCATCGCGGCAAGCCCTTGTGGGACGTGGCTCTATCACATGGAAACCACGCGCGGCATCTGGCGCTACCCGCTGCTACCGAGCGGACTGCCCGGACCTGGCGCGTTGCTCGTCGAACTGGAGGATGGCGACGGGCTGACGGTGGATGCCGCCGGAAACCTCTGGGCGGCGTGCTGGAGCACCGGACGCCTGCTGCGGTTCACCCCCGAGGGGACACTAACCGCAGAAATGCGGCTGCCTTATCCGCACGTCGTCAGCGTCGCTTTCGGGAGCACGGAGCCGGATTGGCTCTACGTCAGCACCGGCGGCAATGCCGACGCGCCACGCTCCGGCGCGGTTTTGCGCATCAAGGTGGAAGGCCCCGGCCTGCCCGGACCGACGACGCGGCTGCGCATGCTTTGCAGGGAACCCTGACCGGCCAGGTGCGCCATCACGCAATTTCCCGCCAGTCCGGCAACCGTGTCGCCCGCGCCGCATAAGCAAGCACGGGGGCATGCATGCGCGCCAGCCAATAAGCCGCACGGCGAAAAGCAGGGGACTCCAGCCCGTTCTGGAGCACCGTGGCACGGATGATCTGGCGGCGGGTCTGGCCCGCCAGCAACCTGTGATAGGTCCCAGCGTCATCGCCCGCCAGCACGCAGTGCGCCGCGAGGAATGCGCTGCGCAAGGCGATCGCCATGCCGTCGCCGGTCAGCGAAGGGGTCATCGCCCACCGATCACCCAGCAACATGGCCGTGCCCGTGGCATGCCCTCGGGGCGGCGGGCCATAGCTTAGGTTGGCAATGGCGAGCGGCCGCTCGAACAGCGGCTGCGCGTCGGCGAGAACCCGTTGGAGGAACCCGGTGCCCTCCAGCCATGCTCGCACGCCCTGCCAGTCGCCGCCAAGCCGCGCGAAGGCATCGGCGCGCAGGACCAGGCACAAATTGGCCCGGCCGTCCTCGATCAGTTGCAGGCCCGCATAGCCGCCCTCCAGCAGCACCAGCACGATCGCTCCCGCCAGATGCCGCATCGCGGCCGGAGAGAGGCGATAGTGCATCTTGAAACCCACATGCCCGTTCGCGATGCGCGCGGCAGGTCTTTCGCCCCGGATCGGCAGCTTGCCGGTGGCGACCAGAACATGGCGCCCATGATGCTCGCCGACGCTGGTGCGGGCCGTGTGTCCATCCAGCCCCGTCACGCGCACCCCGCGTTCGATGCGCGCCCCGCTTGCCGCAGCCCGGCCGATCAGCGCTTCATCGAGGGCATGGCGACTGAGGCCCAGCGCAGCGAACGGCAGCGCAGTCTCTACCGCGCGGTCGCCCCACACAAGGCGCATGCGCCGGATCGGCACCGCGCCCAGGTCCAGCGGCTCGACTCCAAGCTGCCGCAGATGGGCCACGGCCTCGACCGACAGGAATTCGCCGCAGACCTTGTGGTGCGCCCCGGTCTCGCGCTCGAGCAGAAGCACGTCGCCTCCCCCGCGCGCGATCAGGCAGGCGGCGGCGCTGCCCGCCAGCCCGCCGCCGAGGATCAGGGCATCGGTCACCTTAGTCCTCGATCGTGAAGCGGAAGCTCTCCGCCGCCATTCCCGGACCGAAGGCCAGCGCCAGACCCGGCCCCTGCGCGCCGCTGGACAGCATCTGCGCCAGAATGAACATCAGCGTCGCGGACGACATGTTGCCCCGATCACGCAGCACCGATCGCGAAGGCGCGAGCGCTTCGGCGCCGAGGCCGAACCCCTGCTCCACCGCGTCGAGAACGGTGCGCCCGCCCGCATGGACCGCCCACAGCGCGAAGTCGTCCGGCGATCCGCCGCGCAAAAGGCCGTGCTCGTCCCCGCGCTTCGCCTCGGAAGCGAGCGCGGCCGCGATGCGGGCGGGCACTTCCCCGCCCAGATGCATATCGAACCCCTGATCGCGAATGTTCCAGGTGATGGCTGTGGCGGTGTCCGGGATGGTGACTGCCCGGAAGTCCTGTAAAGCGATGCCGCCTCCTTCCGCCGTCACCAGCGCCGCAGCGGCGCCATCGCCGAACAGCAGCATCGCAAGCAGACTCGGCAGGTCGTCGCTGCGCTGGAAATGAATGCTGCACAGTTCCAGCGTCACCACGAGGACGCGCGCGGCAGGCTCGGACCGGACGATGTGATGTGCCAGCCGCAGCGAATTCACCGCCGCGTAGCAGCCCATGAAGCCGACCACGGTGCGCTCCACGCCCGGATCGAGCCCCGCCCCCGCGACGATGGCCTGGTCGAGGCCGGGCGCCATGAACCCGGTGCACGAAGCGACGATCAGATGGGTGATACCCTCCCGCGCGATATCGAGGCCGAGCGCCGCAATGGCATCGAGCGCAAGGCGCGGCGCATCGCGCTCGTAACGCTCCATGCGGCTGCCGGTCGATGGCCATGGGCCGCTGCCGTAGAAGCCTTCCGTGTCCGTGACGGTGCCGTCCTGCAGCGTCACCGGCTCGAGGAAGGAAAAGCGGCGCTCGATCCCCGAACGCGCGGCCATGCGTTCGAACACCTGGCGCGTGCGCTCGTCAGCGATGCCGGATATGACGAAGCGCAGGAAGGCGTCGTGCACCTCGAACGGCGGATTGGCGGTGCCGATGCGATTGATGCGGGCGATCGTTGTGGTCATGCGCGGCGGCCCACCAACACGGCGTTGAGCCCGCCAAAGGCGAAGCTGCTCGATACCAGAACCTCCGGCGCGAACGCCTGCGCTGCAAGGACGAGCGGTAGGTCGCAGTCGGGATCGGGACCGAGGTGATTGAGCACGGGAGGGGCGATTCCTTCGTTAAGCGCGACAAGGCCGAGCAGGAACTCGATGGCTCCGGTGGCGCCGATCATGTGGCCGTGGGCAGATTTCGTCGCGATGACCCGGTGATGCGCCAGCGCCGGGCCGTAGACCCGGTGCATCGCGGCCGCTTCGGCGGGGTCGTTCAGCGCGGTGCCGGTGCCGTGCGCGGAAACGAGCGCCGCAGTGTCGAATCCGATACCGGCGTCTTCATGCGCGGCGCGGATGGCGGCGGCGATGCCTTCTAGGTCCGGCGCGGTCATGTGGGAAGCGTCGCTCGATGCGCCGTAGCCCGCCAGTTCGCCATGGATCCGGGCGCCGCGCTCCAGCGCGTGGCGTTCGCTCTCAAGCACCAGCACCGCGGCGCCCTCGCCCAGCACCATGCCGCGCCGATCGCGCGAGAAGGGGCGGCACGTATCGGACGCCAGCACGCCGAGAGACTGCCAGCCCGTGAGGGAACCGCGCGTCAGGCATGCCTCTGCGCCGCCGGCGATGACGACGTCCGCGCGCCCGGCTCGGATCATGTGCATTGCCTCGCCAAGCGCCTGCGCCGAGGAGGCGCAGGCGCCGGAGAACGTCAGCACCGGCCCATGCACGCCGAGCAGCATGGACAGTTGCGCGGCGGGCGCCGCTACCATGGAACTGGGTATCGTCTGTGGATGGACCTTGCGCTGCCCCGCCCCGAACAGCCGCTCGTAGGCGGTCTCGATCGTGGCGTTCCCGCCGCTGCCGCAGCCGAGCAGGATGGCGCTTCTCCGCGCCAGCGTCGGGTGTTCGAGCAGGCCCGCATCGGCCACCGCCTCAAGCCCCGCCTCGAGCGCGAAGGCGGAAAGCCGGTCGAGCTTCCCCAGCCGCCGCAACCGTTCCGGATCGACGGTGCCGAGCAGGGAGGGTGCGCCGGTCTCGTCATCCGCCCATGCCGCGATGCCGTCGGGCGCGGGCGGCTGGAGTGGGCGGATCGCACCGTCGCCTTTCCGCACGCGCTCCCAGTTTGCAGCAACGCCGCGCCCGACCCCGCTCACGCAGCCCAAGCCGGTTACCAGCACGCGGGCTCTCATTGCGCGGCCGTCATTGAGGCAGGGGAACACCGATGCGGTCGAACAACTGCCGCAAGGTCATCTCCCGTGTGAGTTCCTCCGGCTGAAGTTCGATCCCGTAACGGTCCTCAAGTTCGAAGAGCATGGAAACCAGATCGATGGAGGAAATGTCGAGCGTGCCCAGCGTCTCGTCAGGCTGAAGCCGTTCGATCGGAAGTCCTGTTTCCTGCGCGATCAGGGCCAGAATATCGTCGCAGGTCATCCACGTTTCTCCTTGATGCAGGTTCAGTCGCGGCGTGAAGGTTTGGCTGGCTCTGGAGTGCCGGCCCCACGCGATATCTTCGTGAGACTGCGCGCTTTTTCCAGCCCCGGCAAGTCTCGAAAGACAACAGCGATATCGCTTCAATCCGGCCTCGAAAGGTGAGATACTCGACCGGCTTTCCGGAGATGGGAACATGATCGCCTTTCGCATGACCGATGTTCGTCTGGTCGCCGTCGCCATCCTGATGCTGGCGCCGCTGGAAGCGGCATCGCAAGGTGGTCCGCCCGCAGCAGACTGGAGCCATGCCGAAACGCTGGCCGTCGAGCTTTCCAGCTTCAAGTTCGCGCCTTCCACCATCACGATGAAGCAGGGCCGGACCTACGACCTGCACCTGACGAACGTGTCGTCGGGCGGCCATGATTTCGCGGCCCGGGAATTCTTCGCGGCCGCGCAGGTCATGGACGGCGACCGGGCCAGGATCACCGGCGGCAAGGTATCGCTCGATGCCGGCCAGAGCATCGACGTCCATCTCGTCGCGCCCGCCGCCGGCAGCTACAAGGTGCGCTGCACCCACCTCATGCACAGCACGTTCGGCATGACCGGCGAGATCGTGGTTCAGTGAACGACCTGTCCACCCGGTCACGCCGGGAAGAGCAAATGGATGCATCGGACCTCGACCCGCTCATATATGCCGAGGTGCTGCGCGATCTGGCGCGGGTCAACCGCTGGACCTTCACCGCCCGTTCGACGACCGCGTTCCTGAACCGCGCCCTCGGCGAGACCCGCTCGTTCAGCCTGCTCGACGTCGGTTTCGGCCATGGCGACCTGCTGCGCACGGTGGCGAAATGGGCGGCCGGGCGGGGGATCACCGCGACGCTCGTGGGCGTGGACCTCAATCCCGCCAGCGAAGGTCTCGCCCGCGCAGCGACACCGGCGGGGCTGAGCGTAGAGTACCGCACCGGCGACTATGCCGACCAGCCCGAGAGCTTCGATTTCATCGTCAGCAGCCAGGTCGCCCATCACATGAGCGACGATCAGCTTGGCCGCTTCCTGCGCCACATGGAAATCAGGGCGCGCAGGGGATGGCTGATCTGCGATCTCCATCGCCACCGCTTCGCCTATTACGGCTTCCCGCTGCTGGCCCGTGTCATGGGCGTCCACCGCATCGTGCGCGAGGACGGGCAGCTTTCCATCGCCCGCTCGATGCGGCCCGGCGAATGGCCCGCCAGGCTCGCCGAAGCGGGTCTGGACCCGCAGCAGGTGCGCATCGTCCGGCGTGCGCCCTTCCGCATCGCGATCGAGCGCACCTTTCAGCCCGGTGTCGGACGGCTACCGGAAGGCGAGACACAATGATCACGCGCGCTCGCACGGCGCCCTGTGCATTCCGATAAATCGGGAGAGAAAACTATGCTCTCGATACCAATACAATCAATCCCAAGTCCTGCAAATCGGCCATTGTTTACAATAACGCAGTAATACTAATGCCGCGCCCATCTGGACGCCGGTTGCCGCATATGATGTATTTTCCTGCACAGGAGGCCCAACCTCACATTCCCGGCCTCACATTCTGGAAATCGTATGCCGACGCTTTCGATTTGCATTCCCACCTATAATCGCTCTGCCTGCCTGGCGGAACTGCTCGACAGCATCCTCGCAGAGAACAGCGCGGACGTGGAAGTGGTGGTCGGCGACGATGCCTCTCCCGACGATACCGAGGCGGTGGCTGCGACTTATGCCGACCGCCTCGCCCGCTTCACGTACTTCCGCCACCCCGTCAACGTCGGGGTGGACGGCAACATCGCCGCCGTGGCCGCCCGCGCGACGGGAGACTACGTCTGGCTGATGGGTGACGACGACCGGATCGAGCGAGGCGGCATCCGCCGCGTGCTCTCCGCGCTGTCGGCATGGCCGGATGCCATCGCCCTCACCGTCGGCGTGGTCGACTACGACGTGACGATGCGCCGTATGACGGGCATCAGGAAGATGCCGCGGACCCAGTGCTTCACTGGGGTCGGACCGGCATTCAGCCATCTGGCGGAACTGCTCGGCTTCATCTCGGCAACGCTGATCAGGCGCACCCATTGGGCGGCGGCCGCCGCCGATCCGCGTGCCCGGGCGATGACGAACCTCTATTCGCAAGTATACATCGCGGGCCTTGCGGTCGGCGCGAGAGGCCGCTGGGGCGTGGTCGAGGAGCCCTGCGTGGGCTTCCGGTCGGGCAACGACCAGCTCAAGCGCCGGGTCGGATGGCTGGAACGGCTGAAAGTCGATGTGCGCGCCTATGACGAGATCGCGCAGCTCCTGTTCCCTGACGATGCCCGCGTCCGCCGCGCCATGGCCCGGCGGATCTTCGACACACATGTCATTGCCCGCATCGTCAATGCCAAGACCGAAGGCACGACAGCGCGCGACGCTCTGCTGGCGGGGCTCTACCTGCTGCGCCGATACTTCGCGCTGCCGCGCTTCTGGGCTTTCGCGGTGCCGCTGCTGGTCACCCCGGGCGCAGCGGTCAGGGCGATCCGCCGCGCATACCAGGGCACGATCCGCGAATCCGGCAGCGGCCGTGCCCGCCAGTTCGCGCTCAACCCGGCAGTACGGCCGTAACGGACAAAACAGGGAGATACCGTCATCGGCCTTTTCAAGCCCATCGCGCTCAGTGCGCCCGTGGTCGACGATCCCGATGTGCCGGGGGATTTCGGTCCCTTGCGCATGATCGACGCCGCCGCGCCGGACGCGCTTTCCCATCGGCTGACGGCGTTCGCGCCCAAAGGGCGCCGGCGCCTGCTGGCCTATGAACCGCGCCTGCCCACGACCGATGCGGTGGCGCCCTATCTGCGCCAGATCGACCAGGCACGGATGTACTCCAACCAGGGGCCGCTGGTCAGGTCGCTGCAGACGCGCCTGCAATCGTCCTTCGGGCTGGTCGACGGCAGCGTCGTCACCGCCAGTTCCGGCACTGCGGCGCTCGTCGCCGCGATCATGGCGCATGCAGGGACCGCGACCGCGGAGCGCCCTTACGCCGTATGCCCGGCCTATACGTTCGTGGCGACGGCGGCGGGGGCGAGCCAGTGCGGCTACCAGCCCTATCTTGCCGACGTCTGCGAAGAGAGCTGGACGCTCGACCCGGACCGGCTGGCCGATCACCCTCTGCTCGAACGGTTCGGCGTGGTGATCCCGGTCAGCGCCTATGGCCGCGCGATCGACGTGGCGCGCTGGGCGCAGTTCCAGCGCGATACCGGCGTGAAGGTAGTCATCGACGCCGCTGCCGCTATCGAGGCCGTCGCCGACGGCGCGATGACATGCGACGCAAGAGTACCGCTCGCGCTCAGTTTCCATGCCACCAAGGCTTTCGGCTGCGGCGAAGGAGGCTGCGTCCTGTGGCCCGATCCGGCTTTGGCCGCCAAGGCATCGCAGGCGACCAACTTCGGCTTCATGGGATCGCGCAACAGCCAGAGCGCCAGCCTGAACGGCAAGATGAGCGAGTATCACGCCGCCGTAGCCCTCGCCGAACTCGACGGCTGGACGGCCAAGCGCGCCGATTTCGGGCGCGCCGCAAGGGCCTATCGGGCTGCGTTCGCACAGGCCGGGCTGCCCGCCGAAGACCTGCTGACGACGCCGCATGTCGCATCGAACTACGTGATCCACCGCTGCACCGATGCGGCAACGGCCGAAGCCCTGCAATCGGCAACGGACCTAGCGGGCGTCGAGACGCGGTTCTGGTACGGTCGCGGCCTGCACCTGCACGACCACCTCGCCGATGCCCCCCGCGACGCATTGCCGGTCACCGAAAGCCTTTCCGGCTCACTGCTCGGACTGCCCATGGGTTCCGGGCTGGCATCGGCGGAAATCGCCCGCGTGGTGGCGGTGATCAAGGCGGAACGGCTCCGCTTGGAAGCCGTGGAGGATGTCCCGTCCCCGGACTGCGCTTCGGTGCCCGCTACGGCCTGAACCCGTCAGACTGAGACGGCGACGGAGCCTTGAAACTCCGCCGCCGCCACCGTGGCCCCACCCCCCAAGGCCCGGTCCACAAGACAATCCGCGCCCAGTGCCGCGACGCAGATCAAGGCCGCCTGATCCTGCCAGCATCGACGCTCCGCCATGACGTGCCCGGCTGCGATCGCGCGGTCTCGCCACGCAGAATCCGGCAGCACACTGCGCACCGCGCGCAGCATGGAATCGACCGACAGCGGGTCGCAATAGGTCATCCCCCGCCCGCAGCGCTCCCACATCGAGGGGATGTTGGAGACCACCACCGGACAGCCGAAATGCGCGGCCTCGACTGGCGGCAGCGGGCACGCTTCGTAAAGCGAAGGGAACAGCAGGAAACGCGCGTCACGGTAGATCCGCGCAAGGCTGGCAGCGTCGTTGACCTGGCCCACGAAGTGGATCTGGCCCGCGACATCGGCAGGCACTTCGCATCGCGGCCGGCGCAGCACCCTGCCCGACGAGCCGACGAAGACGAAATGCAGCCCATCCTCACGCGCAAGGCGAATGGCCGCCTCCAGCGTGCGCGCGAAATTCTTCCGGTGCGACAGCGAGCCGACGTAGAGCCCGTAGCCAGGCGGCGGGATTAGTTTCCCCTGACCGGAGGATGGCACGACATCGGCGCTCCAGCCACCATTGGGCGCGACGCTTATCCTCGGCGCCGCAGCCGGAGCCAGCCGTACCAGCCGCTCGCGCTCGGTTTCCGAAACCGTGACGATGGCGCGCGCGCCGCGCATCAGCAGCGGCAGCATCAACCGGTGACCCACACGGTACGTGAGTTTGTAGGCATGCGGATGGTCGAGAAACGAGACGTCATGGATCATCACCACCACGTCGGCCTCGCGCCCGATCAGCGCCAGCGCTGGCGCGCTGTTGCCCAGGCACAGCAGAGTACCGCTACGGGCATGGCGAGGCAGGTCGAGTTGCTCCCACAGCACCCCGGTGTGGCGACCGACCGTCTCGACCCTGATGTGATCCAGGGAAAGGGGCTGGACCCATGGTCCCGGCGGCACCAGCAGCGTTACGTCGGCGACGATACCCCCGCTGCCCAGCATCCGGTCCAGCGCGACCGTGATCTCGCGGGCCGCGCGCTGTACCCCGGTCGCCTGCTGGACGAGGAAGCGGCCATTGATGAACAGGCGGCGCGCCGGTGCCGCGCCGCGCGATCGCGGAGCATGGGAAACGCCGATGCCTGGATTTGCGTCGATCAATGCCTGGCTCGCCACTACATGCCCCCATGTTGCCGCCTTGTGTCTGGCCAGACAAAATCGCGCATCCGGGCGACTGCTCCAATTGCACCATTGGGATTACCCCCAATTTGCGCAGCGAAAGCACTCACAATTCTCCAGCTAAGAAGGCGATGACTATCTTGCGATCTACCGGGATACATTACCCGTTATCCCATCGGATTAATCAATCATGCCCATTGGCGTTGGCGCCGGAACTGTGAAAACTGGACTAATCAATTCATTTCATCGACTTCCGATACTTCGACAAGGATGCGGACATCGTGAACAGCGCCGAACCGCAGATCATTCCCCGCTTCGCAGAGAACGTCACCGCACCGCAGGCGGTCCCGGCTGCATGACCAGGCTGCAAACGCAGGTCCGCGCGGAAAATATCGCCGGTCATCACTTCGATACGGTGGTGATCGGGTCAGGCTTCGGCTCCGGCTTCTTTCTCCACGAAGCGCTGCGCCACGCGCGCACGGGTAGGGTTCTGGTGCTGGAATGGGGCGAGATCCGCAGCCATGCGGACCAGTGGGAAGACGGCAGGCAAAGCCGTATCGCGCCCGGGTCGACCTTCGCCAATACCGGCGATCATCCGTGGAACTTCACGATCGGCTTCGGCGGCGGCACCAACTGCTGGTTCGCGCAAACGCCCCGCTTCCACCCGAGCGACTTTCGGCTGCACTCGCTGTACGGGACGGCACGCGACTGGCCGTTCGACTACGCGCAGCTCGAACCGTTCTACTGCGAGGCGGAGGAGATCATGGCCATCTCCGGCGACGAGGCGATGGGCCGGGTCCTGCCCCGCTCGCGGCCCTTCCCGCAACCGCCGCATCACCCCTCGACCCCGGATGCGCGCCTGAAGCATGCCCGCCCCGACCTGCATTTCGTCATGCCTACTGCCCGCGCCCGCGTGGCGACGGCGACACGGCCGTCCTGCTGCGCCAACCATCGCTGCTCGCTGTGTCCGGTCGATGCGAAGTTCACCGCCAACAACGGGCTGATGGACACCTTCCAGCACGCCTCCGTCACAGTCTGCCCGGGCGCCGAGGTCACCCATCTAGACGCTTCCGGCGGGGTGGTGCGCTCGGCGCAGTTCCGCTCCGGGGGACGGGAGTTCACGGTGCACGGCGACCTTTTCGTGCTGGGCGCCAACGCCATCCACTCGCCCGCCATCCTGCTGCGATCCGGAATCGAGCAGGGGCCGGTCGGCAAGGGCCTGCATGAAGCCTACGGCATCGAGGTGGAAGCCATGCTCGACGGGATCGACAACTTCGATGGCAGCACGATCACCACAGGCCTGGACTATGGCGCCTACGACGGCCCGTTCCGCAAGACGTCCGGCGCGGCGCTGCTCTATTTCGAGAATCGCTGGAAATTCGGGTTGAGGACGGAAGCGGGCCGCTGGCGCCAGAGCTTGCCGATCGTCATCGTCGCCGAGGAACTGCCGGACGAAAGATGCGCGGTCGAGATCGGTACTGACGGACGGGCCAAGGTCGTCGGCGGCGAACCCGGAGCCTATGCAGTGGCGGGTGCCGAGCGGGCCTTCGAACAACTCCCCGATATCCTGTCCGGCATTCCGGTGGAGCGCATAGAGCGCCGCTCCGTCCGGCCGACCGAAAGCCATCTGCAAGGCAGCTTGCGCATGGGCACCGACCCGGGCGATTCCGTGGTCGATGGCGGACAGGTCCATCACACGCTGCGCAATCTCGTGATCGTGGGATCGAGCGTATTTCCGACCTGTTCGGCCAGCAATCCCAGCCTGACGGTCGCCGCCATGTCGATCCGCGCCGCGCGGCAGGTGCTGGCATGACCGAAATCACGCGCCGCACCGCGCTGGCAGGCATAGGCATTGTGGGCGTCGGCATCACCGGCGGGGTCGCGGGGCTCGTCGCCCGCGGCGGTAGCGGCGCTGCGCTGCGCGCCGTCCTCCACCGCCTGGCCGGCCCCTTCACCATGAGCGACGCCGACTTCGCCCTTTTCGCGAAGGATTTCGGCGCCCGCCACGGGTATCTGGGCTACATGGAAGCCGGAGCGCTGCACCTGCTGGAAGTCTTCGGCGGCGCCAGGTGGTTCGCGCTGCGGCAACCCGGGATCGCGGAGCGCTTCGATGCTTTCGACCGCAAGCTGCTAACGGAGTTCGTCCTCGCCACCAGGCACGACGGGTCCGACGATCCCGGCCATCTGGAGTACCACGGGCTCTTCGCGGACAACCCCTGCAGCAACCCTTTCGCGCAGTTGGGGTAAACCGTCTCCCTCCAAAGGGTTAGTGCGATGCCTCGGGCGGCGCGAAATGATGACGACTTCATAGAATTGGCTTCGGACAATTGATGACCCGATACAACGCAGTGGGCGCAGCTACGCGGCGCGTCCCTTGGTTTTCCGATTCACAAGACGGATTTTCGAAGGGGTCGATATGCACGATACTTCAAAAACCGAGCGCGACACCGTCAGGGACTGCCTTGATCGCCTCGCGCGTACCAGCGCCGACATCGACTACCGCGACTTCGCGCCCGTGTCGCACCAACTCGCCGCCACTTACGCGCGACTGGCGGAGCGTGGGCTGCCTGCCAGCACCGTCGCGGTCGCCATGCTGGGCGCTACGGTGAACTTCTACGAGTGCTTCGGACTGTCCGCCGAACTGCCCGAGCAGCTACGCGCGCTGGCCGATCTGGTAGAATACGGCAGGCCGTTGTCCTGACCATCCGCACACCGTGCCCCGCCCTACCCCTTCGGTAGCCCCCCATTCGCACCTCTTCGCCAGAGCGCTGCGATTTCATACTCTTGGCCTTGTTGCAGTGCAGTCGCGGTCGTCCGATCCGCGCCGCGGGATGCAGTCTGTCCGCAACCGGAAACAGGATCGTCCATGGAAGCCGCCGAACGATTGATGCTCGACGATCCGCGCGACGCTCAACACCTCTCGAATCCGCCAGACACCCCCGATCAGCCGGAGGAAACCATCGACCATTCCGCCGATGAAACCCCTGCGGCCGCCCGCGTCGCCATACTGAACGTCAAGTACAGCCCGAACCTGGGCGACGGGATCATCGCGGAATGCCTGGAAGGCGAATTGCGCCGCGCCCGGCCGCGCATGGAGCCGGTTTCGATCGACCTCGCCGGGCGCACCCGCTTCAGCGCGGCTCATGGGCGCCGCCGTACGACTGCACTATCGATCATCGAGCGCCTCCCGGCCGGTCTGCGTGCCCTGCTCGTTCCCGCTCTGCTGCTGGTGCTGGTACGCTATCGCCTTGCGCCGCGCTGGAAGACGGCGCTGGCCGCCTGCGACGGCGTGATCATCGGCGGCGGCGCGCTGTTCCAGGATGTCGACCAGAACTTTCCGGTAAAGATCGCCGAAGCCCTCAAGCTGACCAATGCCCGCCGACTGCCGGTGGCGATCGCAAGCGTCGGCGTCTCTGCGGAATGGTCCACCGCCGGACGCACACGGCTGGCCGAGCAACTGCGGGCGGCGCGTCTACTGCACATATCGGTTCGCGACGACCTCTCCGCCGAAACCTGGCGCGCAACCATGGGCACCCAAGGCATCGGACCGGCCACGATCGCACCGGACCCCGGCCTTCTCAGCGCCCGGCATTACGGTACACCGAGAATATCCGGGCCGCCGCGCGTCGGGCTCTGCGTGACGGCCCCTATCGCCCTGCGCCTTCATCACGAGGGTGCCCACGACGACGGGCAGTTGGAAGCATGGATGCGCGCCGTGGCGCGCCAGTTGACGGCGCTTCGGCGCGACGTCGTCCTGTTCACCAACGGCAGTCCGGAGGACCGCCTGTTCCGCGACCGCCTGAAGGCCCGGATCGGCCGCGAGCCGGGCATCGACTTCGCCCCCGACTTCGCCGAGCCGCGTGAACTTGCCCATGCCCTGTCCGGTTTCGACTGCGTGCTCGCCCATCGCCTCCATGCCTGCATCGTCGCCTATTCCTACCGGGTGCCGACGATAGGCTTTGCCTGGGACAGCAAGCTGCGCAGCTTCTTCGAACTGACCGGACGCGGCGCCTTCGTCATCGACCCGCGTGAGGCGAGCCCGATGCACGTCGCCGACCTTGCGGTGACGGCCATCGAGCAGGGCGTCGACGAGAAAGTGCACACCGACCTGCTGCAAGGCGCGACCGATGCCATTCATGCGCTGGCCGGCCAGCTTGCGGTGGCCGGATGATCGACCGCATCGTCATCATCAACGACCTTGCCCACGCCAAGGGCGGCGCTTCGCAGCTTGCGCTGGAGGCAGCGGTGCAGTTCGCGCGGCGCGGACAGAAGGTGACGCTGCTGTGCGGCTCCGGCGGCAACCCCGATCTCGAGGCCGATGGCATCGAGGTCGTCGCCCTCGGCCATGGACGGCTGCTGGAGGGCAGCCGAGCCAAGGCAATGGTACACGGCCTCTACAATCGCCCCGCAGCGGCAATGGTGGCCCAATGGATCGCCAGCCACGACACCCCGCGAACGGTCTATCATATCCACGGCTGGTCGCAGATCCTCTCGCCCGCGCTGTTCGCAGCGATGCGGCCAGTCCGCGAGCGCATGCTGGTCCACGCGCACGACTTCTTCCTCACCTGCCCCAACGGCGCGATGTTCCATTTCGGCCGGGACGCGCCCTGCCCCGCCACGCCGATGAGCGCGGCCTGCCTTACCTCCGCCTGCGACCGGCGCGGCAAGGTATCGAAGCTGTGGCGCAGCGCCCGGCAGGGCATCCAGAACGGCGTCATCGGCGACCAGCCGCCTCCCGTGCTGCTGATCCACGGCGGCATGGCCGGATTTTTCGCGCGCTCCGGTCTGACGGAGCGCGACATGGCGGTACTGCCCAATCCGGTCGTCCCGTGGACTCCCGAGCGCATACCCGCCGAGGAGAACCGGGGCGTCCTGTTCGTCGGCCGCATGGAAGCGACCAAGGGTATAGACCTGGCGGCCGAAGCCTGCCGCCGCGCCGGAGTGCGGCTGACCGCCATCGGCGACGGCGACATGCTTGCCGACTTGCGCCGCCGTTACCCGGAGATGGCCTGGCTCGGCCGCCGCAAGCCTTCGGAAATCGGCCAGTTCGCCCGCGATGCCCGAGTAGTCGTCATGCCCAGCCGCCATATCGAGCCGTTCGGCCTCGCCGCCGTGGAAGCTCTGTGGAGCGGCCTGCCCGTCATCGCCTCACGCGATGCGCTGATCGCGCCGGACATCGTAGCGGCGGGCGCCGGCCTTGCCGTCGATCCGCGCGACATGGGCGCCTTCGCCGCCGGTCTCGGTGCGATCTTCGCCGACGACGCGCGGGCACGCGAAATGAGCGAGAACGCGCACCGCGCCACCCGCGCCCTCGCGCTGTCGCCCAATCGCTGGATCGACGCCCTGCTCGATGGCTACGCCGGGCTCCTCGACGACGGCCGCACCGGTCTTCTCGCGGCGGTGCGGCGCAGCGTGAGCGACGCCCCCGAATACCCCCCGACCGCCATCATCCTGCCATTCCGCGACCGCCGCGCGGCCGGGGGAGTATAGTCCCATGCGCATCCACGTCGTATTCGCCACCGTCGGCCGTGCCGCACTGCTCGCCCGCACGGTGGACCGCATTGCCGAGCAAAGCCGACTGCCGGACGGCATCCTCGTATCGGCCACCGGACCGGACGACGTAGCGGGCATCGATCGGGCACGCATGCCCGCCCGCGTGATCTTAGGAGACAAGGGCCTGTGCCGCCAGCGCAACGCGGCCTTGCGTTACCTGAGCGACAGGACCGACGTGATAGTGTTCCTCGACGACGATTTCGTCGTCCATAACGACTACCTCGCGGTGATCGAGGAGACGTTCGCCGACCAGGGCATCGTCGGGGCGACCGGGGACCTGCTGGCCGACGGCATCCACGGCGAGGAAATCCCCTTCGACGCCGCCGCGCTGAGGCTGGACGGCCACACCCTGCCCGCCTTCACTCCGCTCCGGCCGCGACAGGCGCTCTACGGCTGCAACATGGCCGTGCGCGCTTCGGCCATCGACGGGCTGTGGTTCGACGAGGCGCTGCCGCTTTACGGCTGGCAGGAGGACATCGACTTCACCCACCAGCTTGGCAAGCGCGGCGGGCTGGTGTCGGGCGATCGGCTGACCGGCATCCACCTCGGCACCCGCAGCGCCCGGTCGCCGGGCAAGCGGCTGGGCTATTCGCAAGTCGCCAACCTCGTCCACTTGTGGCGCAAGGGTACGATGCAGCCCAACCTCGGCCAGCGGCTACTGGTACAGAACCTTGCCTCGAACGCGCTGCGCAGCTTCTATCCCGAACCGCACATCGACCGGCGCGGGCGCCTGCTGGGCAACCTCATCGCGCTTCGCGACCTCATGACCGGCCGCATCGATCCGCGCCGCGTCGAGACGATGTGACCATGCCGCGCCCCATCTACTTCAACGGCAAATTCTATTCCGGCGGGCTGAACGGCGTCCACCGCGTCGCCGACCGGCTGATCCGCGAGTGCGACCGCATGCTGGCGCTGATCCCCCTTGAACACCGGCCCCGCGCCTATCTGATGACGGCGACAAAAGCCGACTGGGTGCCGCCACTACAAGCCATAGAGCGACGCGACTACGCGCGAACCGACCAGTTCTGGGAACAGGTCATTCTGCCGCTGGCGAGCCGCGACGGGGTGCTGGTGAACCTCGCCAACCTCGCGCCGATCGCCCACCGCAACAAGATCACGATGATCCATGACGTGCAGTTCCTGTTCTCCGACTGCGGCTATCCGGCCCGCCAGCGGATCGGCTATCGCTGGCTGACGCCGCTGCTGGGGCGATCGAGCAAGGCGACGCTGACCGTCTCGGAATTCTCCCGCCGCCTGCTGCATCAGCATGCCATCGCCGATCAGGGGCGCACGCGCGTCATCGCCAACGGGGCCGACCACATCCTCGATGCGGCCGAGGACAACGGCCTGCGCGAACGCCTTGGCCTGATACCGGGGAGCTACGCCGTCCTGTTCGGCAGTCCCAAGGCCTACAAGAACAACACGGTCGTCTTCGACGCCTTCTCCTCCGGCGCCGCCGCCCCGACCCGGCTGGTGGTCGTCGGCCCGCAGCGCGAGGCGCTCGCCGCGGCGGGGCTCCGTCCGCCCGAGGGCACGATCTTTGCCGGACGGCCTGATGACGGCGAACTCAAGAGTCTTCTCGGCGGCGCAGTGGCGATCCTGTTTCCCTCGCGCACCGAAGGCTTCGGACTTCCCCCGCTCGAAGCGATGCTGTGCGACTGCCCCGTCATCGCCAGCCCGGCCGGCGCGATCCCCGAGGCTTGCGGAGACGCCGCGATCTACGCCGGCACCGACCGCCCGGACGAGTGGGCCGAGGCTATCGTGCGCCTGCGCAACGATCCAGCCCTGCGCGCCTTCAAGATCGCACAGGGTCGCCGCCGCGCCGCGCGCTTCACCTGGAAGGCGGCGGGCTCGGGCCTGATGGACGTCATCAAACAGGTTTCAGGAGGACAGCCGCGATGAAGCACGCAGGCCCGACCATCGACGTGGTGATCCCGACCTACAACCGCCGGGACCTGCTGCCCGAGGCCATCGCCAGCATAAAGGCGCAGACCCTGCCGGTCGCGCGGATCTTCATCGTCGACGACGGCTCGACCGACGGCACGATCGAATGGGTCCGCACGCTGGCGCAGGACGATCCGGCGATCGAACTGGTCGAGATGCAGCACGGCGGCGCCAATGTCGCGCGCAATGCCGGGATCGCGCGGGCGCAGTCGGAATGGGTCGCCTTCCTCGATTCCGACGATGCGTGGGAGCCGGAAAAGCTGGAGCGCCAGTTCGCGCTGCTGGAGGAACGGCCCGATCTGGTCGGCCTGTTCTGCGGATTTCGCCTCGTCGGCATCAAGGTGGAGAAGATCCACCGGCCGCGCGACAACCCCTCGCTGCTCGACTTGCGCTGCGCCAATGGCCTCGGCAGCACGTCGGGCGCGGTGATCCGGCGATCGGCGCTGCAGGAGGCAACCGGGTTCAATCCGGAGCTGCCCAGCTGCCAGGACTGGGACTTGTGGTTCCGTTTGCGCCGTATCGGACCCATGGGGGTTGCGCGCCTGCCGCTGGTGCGGTTCAACTGTGGCCCGCACGAGCGGATCACGACCAATATGAACAAGGTGCTCTCCGGCCACCGCGCCATCTTCGCCAACCTCCTCGCCGACGTCGAGCGTGCGGGCGAACGGGCGCGCATCCGGTCGCAGCACAAGCTGGTGGAAGCCGACATCAAGCGCCGCTTCGGCAGCAACGGCGCGGCGCTGTGGCTGATCCTGCGCTCGTTTTTTCAGGCCCCCAGCAAGCGCGCTCTGGCGGTCGGCTGGCGCACCACGCGCGGCATCTGGGACGACCTGCGCCAGCCACGCCCGGCCAGCGCCGCATGAGCAAGGTCGGTGTAGCGCGCGGCGCCGCAGCCCTCGGGGCAACGCGGATCGCCACCAACCTCGCCAATCTCGGCGCGCTGGTCGTGCTGGCGCGGTTGCTCACGCCGCAGGACTTCGGCCTCGTCGCCATCTGCACGACGGTGCTGGGCGTACTGGTCGCGCTGACCGAGCTTTCGGTCGGATCGGCCCTCATCCAGCGCGACGAGGTGACGCCCGCGCACATCGACAGCGCCTGGACCATGTCGTTGCTGCGCGCGGCCCTCATTGCCGGCGGCTTCGCGCTGGCGTCCGAACCGCTGGCCCGGCTCTACGGCGACGACAGGCTGGCGCCGCTCTTCGTGCTGTCGGGCATCACCGGCGCACTGGCGGGGCTCACCAATCCGCTCGTTTCGCTGCGGATGCGGGCGATGAATTTCCGGCCGATGATCATGCTGCAGATCGTGCAGAAGCTGTCGGCGCTGGCGATCTCCGTTGGGCTGGCGCTGTGGCTGCGCAACTACTGGGCTATCGTGGTGGGATCGGCGATCGGCGGCGCGCTGGGTACGGTGCTGAGCTACCTCGTCGTGCCTTACCGGCCGCGCTTCACCCTCTCGCGTTCACGTGACCTGCTGGGCTTCTCCAGCTGGCTGTTCCTCGGCCAGGTGATGAACGTGGTGAACTGGCGCTTCGATCAGCTGGTGATCGGCCTGTTCCTGCCGACCGCGCAGCTGGGCGCCTATTCGATGGCCGACAACGTCTCCGCCATCCCGAGCCGCGAGGCGACGACGCCGCTGGTCCAGACCCTGTTTCCCAGCTTCGCCCGCATGCAGGGCGACCGGGCCCGGCTGCGCACCGCCTACCAGACCGCGCAAGGCGCGATCGGCATCGTCGCCTTGCCGATCGCGGTCGGCTTCATGTTGCTCGCCGACCCGATGGTGCGCGTGGCGCTCGGGCAGAAATGGCTGATAACGGTGCCGCTGATCCAGGTGATCGGCTTCAGCTACGCGCTGCAGACGCTGGTGACCGGATCGCGCCCCCTGGCCATGGCCGAAGGGGCCACCCGCACGCTCTTCGTGCGCGACGTCTGGGGACTGGCGCTGCGCGTCCCTTGCGTGACGGTCGGGCTTATGGGCTGGGGCCTGATGGGGCTGGTCTGGGGACGGCTGCTGAGTTCGGTGCTGGGCCTGTTCATCACGTCCGCGCTCGTCACGAAGCTGACCGGACTCCCCATTCTCGATCAGATGAAGGCGCATCGGCGTACCATCCTGGCCGTGGTCGTGATGGCGGCGGCGGTACTGGCGGCCGATCACGAACTGCTGCAAGTCGGTGCGATGCCCATCGCACGCATCGCCGTGCTCGCACCCTTGGGCGCGCTGACCTACCTCGGCATGCTCCACCTGCTGTGGATCGGCAGCGGGCGAAGCGCGGGCGCGGAGGCCGAACTGCTCGGCCTCGCACGCACCGCGATCGCCCGCTTCAGGAAAGGGCGAAGGGCCCCGGCGATAACCGGGGCCTGATCCTCACGCGCCTACCGCGGAACGGATCGCCGCCACCGCCGGGCGCGGTGTCAGGTCGGTGTTGAACAGGCCGAAATTGGTGATCTCGCTCGTGCCCTTCCAGCAGAACAGCTCGTAGATGCTGATCGTGTGGACGTAGGACTGCGCCATCGCGGTCTTGACGTCGGACGCCAGCAACGTCGCCTGCTGGGCGATCGTGACCGGCGGCGAGGTATTGTTGCTGGCGCTTCCCCCCGTCGTGCGGCCCCACTCGGTGATGATGCCCTGGGTGGTCTTGCTCTCGACCACCTTCTGCTTGAACCCCGCCACGCGCCCGGCGACGTCGGACGGCGGCGTCGGGTAGATGTGGGAATTGGCCAAGTCGGTGTACGGCGCCTGCTGTGCCTGCATGAAGTCGTTGCTGGCGACCAGCGGGATCGAGCGCAGCACCGGGTCCACCTTGATGGCGGCATGGAAGTCCTTGATGAACGCCATCAGGGCCGGTGCATTACCGGTGCGGAAGCCCATGCGCTTGTCGGTCACGCCATTGTAGGTGACCGGATTGAGATCCGGCTCGTTGGGAAACTCGATGGCGAAGATCGAATTGGGAACGGTCGCCACGAACGCTTTCACGTCGGCGATGCTCTTGCGGATGTCCCGCACCGAAAGCGTGAAGCAGAACCGCACGCCCGCCCTTGCGAGGCCCACGTAAGTCGCCCAGCCTGCGGTTCCGCTGTAAGGCTCGCGGCAGCGCATCTTGCGCACGCCGCCCAGCTTGTCGAGCGCAGGCAATATGTTAGCCAGTTTGTAGGGCGATTGGGTGTCTTGCGGACGCCCCTGCACCATCAGCCGGCTGATGGAAGGGGTAGCGCCCCGTGCGATGGAAGGAAGGAGGGGAGCGGTCGCAAGCGCGCCGATCAGGTGACGTCGAGAGAGAGGGAAACCGTATTCGGACATTATTGTCGTTGCTCCAGAGGGCGAATCCGGATCGGCCGCATATCGGGCGATCATACCCTCCGGAAGGCGCAACGGGACGCGCGGCCCCGGGCTTGCGCCGGTCCGCACGGGAGCAGGAAATCTGACGGTTTCTTAACCTTAAAGCGGAGTATGGAGCAGTCTCTGGACGGCGACGCGGTCGGGCGGCAGGCATTGCCGCATATCCGGACGGGTCACGGCGGAGCAATCCCACAGCGCCAGGTCGCGGTGGCTCGCCGGGTCGCGGATGAAGACGAAGACCGGAAGGTCGCGCTGGAACGGCGACCGCAGGCGGTTGGCCTCCAGCATTGCGGGAGAGGGCCAGGCAACGACACGGCAATTGGCCTTGCCCGCGCAGCGGGAGAGCGCATCCATTGCCCACCGTCCCGGAGGTGTCGCCGGATCGATGGCGAGGAGTATCGCATCACCCTGAACACCGCCGGGGTTCCCTGCCATGACGGACGGATGTGCGGCGGTAAATGCGGGCTCCGTGACGGTAGGCAAGGACGCTGCGGTGGTTTCGACTTCTGCCTGTTCCGATCCCATGAGTGCCCCGAGCCGCTCGATCACGGGCTCCGGCGCATTCGGGCGGACAAGATGCCCTCCGGCGAACCGGTAGAACACATGCGCGCCGACCTGCGCGACTTTCGTGAGGCTCGGCGCCCAGTAGGGATAGACGTAGTCCGCATGGTAATGCGTAGCATCGCCCACCGCCGGGTCCACCGCTCCGGACAGCGCCGCCGCTGCGAGAACCCGCGCACGCCGCCAGGCTTCGGGCGCTGGCCGCCGCGTCATCGCGCCGTCGCAGGTGAAGGTGAACTGGCAGCCGGTCGATAGTTCGGACCCCTGAAACACCACGCCGCACACGCTCGCCGGGTAGACCCCGTGGCGCACGCGGTTGAGCACCACCTGCATCACCGCACGCTCCCCGGCGGCATCGTCGCCCGCCTCGTACAAGCCCGCCGCAGCGAGGCAGGTCAGCGCCCGCAGATGGTCTTGCTCGCCGCCCGCGAAGGCGAACGGCCTCGCGAGGCCCGGAGGCGCATCGAAACGCCGCGCATCGTTGAGCAAGTGCGCCTTTTCGGGTGAACCGGCGGTATCGGCGGCCGGCGCGGCGGAACCGAACGGCGGCTTTACGACCGGATTGCGGAGCATCACCGGCCCGGATCGGGCCGTCACGGAGACCGGCGCGCGCACGGCGGCAGGCAGTGCATAGGAGCACAGGCCGACAGCTGCGACGATCGCCGTCATCGCGCGCATCACCCGGACCACCGGGAATCGTGCAGGGCCTGACGGCCGCGCCGATGTCGAGGCAGCGGGATACTGCACGGTGCCGTGATGCCGTCTCCCCGCCTGGACGGAAAGTGCCACGGCGGGCGAGCAGCGGCGCAGCGGGATTAGCCCTTTCGGGTATCAATCGAGGTTGAGCGCCGCCCGGCGCCCGAGTTCCTGCCTGACTTGCGCCCGGGCCGCGCCATCGAACGCCAACGCCGCCGCGACTTTGGCTCCGGCCTTGGCTGCCTCTTCACGGCCGATCAGGGGGATCGCGAAGTCGTCGGCCACGACACGGACCTTGGCCGTGCCGTCCTCGATCGCCAGCGCGGGCGCATCGGCAAGGATCGCGAAGATCAGCGAATGCAGCCGGTTCGTCACCACCAGAGCGGCGTCGCGATAGAGCTGCGTCAGGGTTTCCAGTTCGAAACTGTCGAAGACATGGGGCTCACGCCGCTGCCAACGGCTTGCGAGACGGGCAGCGGACGCCTTGTCCATCGATTCGCGCGGGTCGTGGCAGGCAATGGCGACCCGCGCGTCGGGCAATGCCGCCTGAGCTGCATCCAGCACCGCATCGAGCGCGGCGCCGTCAAGCGAGCGGCGCTCGCTGCCGTCGTCGCAAGGCGCCACCACGATCCAGCGCGCGACCGGCTCGCGTTCGGCTTCGACATACGCGCCGGTTGGCAGGAACACCATGTCGGCGAGGACCGCCACCGCCTTGCCCGGCAGCAGATCGGCCAGATTACGCGCGGAAGCCGCATCGCGCACGTTCACCACGGCGCAGCGTCGCAGCACCATGCGCCAGAGAAAACGCCGGGAGCGTGAACGGATCACACTCACCCCAAGCCCCCGCGTGACCACGCGCCCGCCGCCAGCGCGTGCGCTTACGGCGGCCAGTGCAAGGCCGAACATCGACGCGATCGACACGTTGTCCCGCACGATCTGGCCGCCGCCAATCACGAGATCGGTCCCGAAGGCCCGGCCCGCGAAGTGAAGCAGGCGCTTGCCCGGCGTGAGTTCGCCGCCTGCCTCCTCGACCTGCCTGACGATCGCTGCGGGGAGCCGCGCCCAGTACCGCACCGCCCCGCCCTCCCCTCGCGAAACCGCAAGGTTCTGCAGCACCAGCTTGAGGTCGCCGAGATTGTGCAGGTCACCCGGTACGAAGACCTGTCGCCGGTGCGAATGGCGAGGCGTCGCGGCCCCTTCGCTCCCCGCGTCGATCACCGGCTGGTGCTTCACCGCTACCCCGCTCGCAGCACGCGCGAGACCATCCGGCCGACACGCGCGCGGAACCGGCGCGGAGCCAGCGTATGGCGGATCGCCTGCGGGTTCATCATCCCCGGCATCAGCATCTGCGGGCCCTGAAGGCTGAGCACGGGTTTGCCGGACAGCCGCGCAATGTCGCGGGCCTGCGGCAGTTCGCTCTCCACGAACAGGTCGCAGGCGGCTTCGCGATAAACTTCCGCCTTGAAACTGCCGTGTGCCCGCAGGCGGCGCCGCGCGGCGGCGTCGGGGAGGTCGAGCATCCGGAGCTGGCCGTAACGGACGCCGTGACGGTCCAGCCAGTCCTCGGTCGGCGCACGGTACTTCTCCAGCCGGCTGGTCACCAGCATCGCGATCTCTCGGCGGGGTCGATGGAGCGGCACGGCGCTGGCGAGGAAGTTCAGGTAGCGGGCGCCGTCGTCGTTCTCGCGCTCGGTCGGATCGACGCAGAGCACGCCGTCAATGTCGAAGCAGGAGCGCGAGACGATCGGATGATGCAGCACGTTCCACTCGAAAACGCGTGGTTCCGGGACGGTCTCGAACACGAAGTCGGCGCCGCCGGACTTGCCCGGCACGCCGTAGACCGCCGCGAAGGTGATGCGACAATCGAGGTGTGCCAGCTTCGCACGCGCCTCCTGCATGGAGGCACCGGTGCGGCAACTGTCGTCGATAACGAGGACGTGGGCGAACCGGGAGACGGCGCCTTCCTCGCGCCGGGTATGGCCGGAGGAGAGCAGCCGCCCTTGCGCAAAACCATCGATGTCCGCCAGCGGCAGGTTGCGCGCGAGAGCGACCATCGAGGCGGGCAGCATCCCGCTGCGAGGCACGCCCACGACGAGGTCGATGTCGTGCGGCAGCCGGGAAAGGCCACGCCAGACATCGCGGTAGAGGTCGTTAATCGAGCGGAAATGCATCAGGCGGAACCTCCGGAAGATCGTGCAGTTGCAACGGCTTGCGGCGGCGACCCTGAGATTTTGCGGCTGACCAGTATCGCCAGGTCGGGCTTCCTCACCACGTGCGGGATCATCCGCCTGAGGCCGAGCGCGGCGCCTGCGAAGATCGCGAAGCTGGTGCCTGGGTGGCTGTTGGGGGAGGACACCGCTGCCGGGATCAGGATGATCGGTGCCGTCACCGCGCAGGCCCGCATCACCGCGATCATCGCCTCGTGCCCACTTGCGGCCACGGTGGCGCCGATCGGGCGCACCACGCTGATGAGATACCACACGAAAGTGCCGATCCCGATCACGCCCATCGTACCAAGGATCGCCATGAACAGGCTCGACGAACGGAAACTGCCCGGCCCGATGCCGAGACCGCCCGAGGCGATGAAGGCGGTCACCCCCTGCATGGCCCAGAACAGGCGCTGCTGGCCGGAGGTGCTGGCGCCCTTGTCGACGGTCATGTGGACGACCATCTGCCCGATTTTCGCTGCCATTCCAGGCACAACCGCGATTGCCACCGCCACCAGGAACACCAGCGCGACGAGCGCGGCGGCGGCCTGCCGGAGCCGCTGCGGCTGCGCTCCGGCCGGGAACAATGCGGCGCGCCCGGCGAAGAACGCGGCGTAGCAGGCGAGGCCGACGTAGGCGGTGCTGGAGGTGCTGAGGAACAGGACCCCGCCCAGCAGGAGCGCGGCCGTGCCGGTGTGGCGTGCCCAGACCGAGCGATACCAGCACTCGGCGTTGAACACGAACCAGCCGAGCGCGAAGGCGGCCCAGCCGGAGGCTTCGGGGAAAAGCCCGTCCACCCGGTTAAATCCTTGATAAGACTGATCAAGCTGGGCGTAGGCGCCGTTGCGGAACAGCGCGAAGACGTCCTGCACCCAGGTGCCCTTGGTCTGCGAGGCGATCAGGCCGGTCAGCGCGTGGACCCAGCCGATGACGACGCCGCCCTTGACCAGAGCCTCGATTCCGCCCGCCGTACGCACCGCCACATAGGCACTCAACGTGACCATAAGGGCACCCAAGAGGTACACACAGGCTGTGATGTTCTGCGAAGTCGGCTTCAACGGCACCGTATCGAACAGGCTACGCGCATCATCGAAGCGCATCGGCGCGACATCGATCTGCCCGGCGAAGATGCGCGGCGCGACCAGCGCGGCAACCATGCCGTAGAGCGTGAAGAGCACGAGCGGGAAGTTGTCCTTCACCCCGTCGCGCCACAGTTCGAAATAGCCGCCGCTCGGCATCAGCACGCGCAGATAGACGAAGACCAGCGCGAACTGGATCGGCGGTATCGAGCTGTTGCCCAGCGCCGGAACCGTCAGCGCCGCCGCCCCGCCGAACAGGCCCGAGGCCATCAGGAACAGCAGCATCGCGGGCATCGAGCGGAACAGCAGCACGAAGCCGATCACCAGCTGCACGAGGCCGACGAAAGTGAAGCTCATGACAGTTGCCCCACCGCCGTAAGGATCTTGCGATCGAAATGCTCGGGCGCGAAGCGGTTGGACTGCGCGACCGCGACGCTCGGGTCGAATTCGGGAAGCCAGCGCTCGAACCGCTCGATCCCGTCGACCAGCGAGTCCGCCGTCTGTCGTTCGAAGAACAGGCCGGTCTCGCCCGGCACCACGCTGTCGAGCACGCCGCCGCGCCCGTAGGCCAGCACCGGGCGGCCCGAGGCCATGGCCTCCACCGGGACGATGCCGAAGTCCTCCTCCGCCGTGAACACCAGGCCCCGCGCCCGCGCATAAGCCTGCCGCAACTCGTTGAACCCCAGCCGCGAGACGAAGCGGATGTTCGGCCCGGCGACGCGCTTGAGCCTGGCGAGCATCCCGCCGTCCCCCACCATGAGCAGCGGCAGTCCGGTGCGGTTGAACGCCTCCACCGCAAGGTCGGGGCGTTTGTAGGGCACCATCTGGCCGACCCACAGGTAGTGATCATCGACGTCGAGGCTGGGGGTGAAGATGCGCGTATCGACCGGCGGGTGGATGACCTCGGACTCGCGCCGCCAGAACTTGCGCACGCGCTCGCGGATGAAGCTGCTGTTGGCGACGATCGTGTCCACCCTTGCGCTGGACGACATGTCCCATTGCCGCATCCGGTGGTAGATCAGCGGCATCGCCGCGCGGGCGATCGGATTGGCGTCCTTGCGGTAGAGGTGGTAGTGATCCCACAGATACCGCATCGGCGAGTGGCAGTAGCACAAGTGCTGCGCATGGGGGCTGGTGATCACCCCCTTGGCCGGCCCGCTCTCGCTGCTGATGACGAGGTCGTAGCCGGTCAGGTCGAGATGCTCCAATGCCATCGGCATCAGCGGCAGGTAATACTGGTACAACCGGCGCGAGAACGGCAAGCCGTTGATCCAGGTCGTCGTCACGTTGGCCTTGCGGATGCTCTCCGACATCCGGCTTTCATCGTAGACGTGGGTGAAGACGTCCGCGCCCGGGAACAGGCCGAGCAGCCGCTCCAGCACCCGCTCCCCGCCGCGCATCGACACCAGCCAGTAATGGACGATGGCGACGCGCGGTTCGCTGAACCGGGTGTGCCGTCCCGCCATCGGGGGTTCGGCCAGGTTCAGTGTCATGCGTAATAGGCCTTGTATTCACGGTAGAAGTAGGCCGGGTCGGAGTAGCCGAAGAGGCGCTTGCGGCGCATGTCCATCCGGTTGATCGTCACGCCCACGACGTTGACGCTCTCACGCGGCAGCATGCCCAGGGCCGAGCGCGCCGCCCCCTTCATCGTCTTGCGCCAGCGCACCACAAGCACTGTCGCGTCGGCCATTCCGGCGAGGGTGCGGCCCGCCGCGATCGGCAGCACCGGCGGCAGGTCGAGCACGACATAATCGAAGCAGGCGCGCAATTCCTGCAGCAACCGGGTGAAAGTCTCGCCCGTCAGCAGCGTGTCATGGGCAAGGTCGGAAGGCTTGACCGGCAGGACACAGAGCCCCGATTCCCCGGTCACCAGCGCATCGGCGAGCGAAACCTTGCCCTCCAGCACTTCGATCAGGCCGGGATGCTCGGGCGAGAGGCGCAGCAGCTTGCTGACACCGCGCCCGCGCAAATCGCAGTCGACGAGGATCGCGCCGCGCCCGCTGACCGCCAGCGTCTGCGCGAGGCAGGAGGCCACCGTCGTCTTGCCCTCCTTGGGGAGCGCCGAGGTCACCGCTATGATCTGCGCCGGGCCATAGACCGCCTGCTCGATCGAGGTGCGCAGCGAGCGGAACGATTCGGCGAAGGCGGAGCGCGGTTCCTGCGTGATCGCTGGCACCTCGCGCCGCGACTTGCGGCTGACCGAAGCGAGCAGCGGGATCGCGCCGAGGTAGCGACTGCCCAGTCCCTGCTCGACTTCGTCCGACGTCGTCACGCCGCGGAACAGCGCCTCGGCGACGTAAGCGGCGGCAAGCCCGGCGCCGAGGCCGATCACCAGCGCCAGCAGCATGTTCATGGGAATGTTGGGCGAGCTTGGCAGCAGCGGCACTTCGGCCAGCGACAGCACGCGGGCGTTCGGCCGCTGGGTGCCGTCCTGCGCGATCAGCTGGCGGTAGCTGTTGAGGTAGGTCTCGTACATCGCCTGCGAGGACTGCGCGGTGCGCTCCAGTTCATCGAGGCCCACCATTGCCGCGTTGTTGCGCGCAAGGTTCCCGCGCGCCGCACCGAGGCTGGAGCTGAGCGAGGCGAGGCGCTGGTCCGCCACATCGCGCTGCGCCTGCAGGTTGGACATGATGCGGGTAATCTCGTTCCTGATGTCGCTGCGCACTTCGGCGAGTTCGCTCCGGCTGCGCACGAGCTGGGGATGATTGGGGCCGTAGCGCGCCTGCATGTTGGCGACCTCGCCGCCGATCTGCGATTCCCGCGCGCGCAGCGAGCCGATCACGCCCGAACCGAGCGCCTCGCCCACGTCGTCGCCCGCCGATCCCGAGCGCAGCTGCGCCTGCGCCGTCGCGAGCCGCGCTTGGCTCTCGGCCGCCTCGGCGCGGGCCTTGGTGACTTCCTGGTTGTAGCTGGAAATCTCCTGCTCGGTCAGCGAGGCACCCGAAGTGCTCAAGAGGCCGTTGGCGATGCGGTAGCGCTGCAGCCGCTCGGTATCGGCGTGGGCCTGCTGGCGCAGTTGCTCGAGCCGGGGCGCGACCAGCTTGGCGGTTTCGGTGTTGCTCTCGTGCGCGGCCTTGACCTCGATCTGGGTGAACTGCTGCGCATACATGTTGGCGACTTTCGCCGCGTCCTGCCCGTTCGGCGCCTTGAACGCGACCTTGAGCGCATAGCTCTCGCCGCTGCGCACGGCCGAAACGTTATTCTGGTACGTGGTGACGATCTCGGCCTGCTGGGCCGCGCTCTTGCCGTCGAGGACGCCGAGTGCGGAAGCGACACGCTGCGCAAGGTCGCGCGATTTCAGCGTCTCCACTTGCGTATCGACATAAGAGCTGTTCGGCGAAGGCCCGGCCTGTCGCCCGGCGCTTGCCGCGGCCTCAGGCGTGTCGGTCGGCGCCAGCAGGCTGACGACCGCCTCGGCCGTGTACGTGATCGGCATCGAGAAGGTCACCGCCGCGCCGATCGCCAGCGCCGCCCCCGTGACCAGCGCGATCAGCCCCGATCGGCGCCGGAAGAACGCCATCGACCCGCCAAGGTCGACGCGCGCCGACGGCAGCATGAGCGATTGCCCGGGCGCCAGCGCAAGATCGCGCGGATCGGGACCGGCACTGATAATCTGGTGTGCACTGTTCATTGTCTGCTCCTGCCCTTCCGGCCGCTGGAGATGGTGGCGCCTCAGATCGCGATCCGGGCTCCCACTCGAACGGCTGCCCCGTCGTATTCCCTTGGATTGATGCCTGACCCGCGCTGCCGCCGCGCACTCACGCCGACGAAGGCGGCGATGCGGGTGGAGATCGTGCGGGTCACGGTAGCCTCGCCGAAGACGCGCGATTCGCGGCGGTCGAAGCCTTCGTATTCGTTGCGCAGGAACCCGGCCTCGATCCCCACCAGCGTCCGGCTGCCGAGCGCGATGGAGGCGTTGCCGACCAGCGTGGACTGCAGGACGGCGGAGCCCAGCATCAGCGGGCTGCGCTCCACCGTGCGCTCGCCCTTCAGTTCGAAGCGGGTGCGTGCGGTGGGGGTCCACTTGACGCTGACGTGGTAGTCCATCGCGCCGATGTCCGGGCGGGCCGGATCGCGGGTGTCCTGCTTGACGTAGCCCAGCGCCGCTTCCGCCGTCACCAGGTCCGTTATCCGGTAGCTGACGCCGCCGACCACGGAGAAGCCCTTGGAATTGCGGCCGGTGCCGATGTCGTAGGCCAGCCGGTTACCGGTCGCCCTCACGAACAGACCGAAGGTGTCGGAGCGGCGATAATCGACCCGGAAGGTCACGGCATCGCGCCTGACGTCGCGGAAGGACTGGTCGACCGGGAGCCCGTTCTGGCGCGCGTCGTTATAGTCCAGCTTGCGCGAACTGACGCCGATCTGCCACTCGATGATGCCGCCGCCGCGCGACAGGCGCAGGCCGCCGCCGTACTCGTTGTAGGATACCGGGCGGTCGGTGAAGAACTGGTCGCCGAAGGTGCCGCGCCGCTCGATCCTGCGCGCGACGCCGAAGTCGCCGTCGAGCACGAAGCGGTCCGCGAAGTCCAGTCGCCCGCCCGCCGAAAGCGACCACTGGTTGCTGTTCTCGGCGCTGGTGTCGAGGTAGCGGCGGCCCTCGGCGGCGGCGTCGAAGTGCAGCGCGTGGCGGGAAAAGTCGCTCTGCAGGCTGACGCTGGGGCGCACCACGGCGACACCGTCGTCTATCTTGCTGCGCTGGTTATAGATGTTGGTGTCGTAGCGCAGGTCGAAGTTGACCCGGGGCAGCACCTTCATCGTGCCGATGCGGATGCCCTCGGCATCGGTCTGCTCGACCACCGATTCGGGCACTTCCACCGGATAGTCCTGTGCCCGCGCGGTGCCCGACAGGAACGCGGGCACGAACGATCCGGTGAGCCAGAGCGCGGCGGCGCGCTGGAAGCGTTTTCGCCCCAGACCGGTTGGCGCAAATGCCAACCGCATCAGCAGGACCCTCGCCCGGAAGCGACGGCGGGGATGGTCGCGGCAAGGATGCGGGCATCGTAGGCAAGCGTTCGCGCGCGGGTGTAGCGAATGTCGGCGGCGATGCGGCGGCGATAGGTCACGCTGCTGCGCCCCGAGACCTGCCACAACCCGGTCAGACCCGGCCGCACGGCAAGGTAGTGATGGATGTAGCGCCCGTAACGCGGCATCTCGTCCACCACGATCGGGCGGGGTCCGACGATGCTCATCTCCCCGCGCAGAACGTTGAACAGCTGCGGCAGCTCGTCGAGGCTGGTGACGCGGATGATCCGGCCGACGCGGGTGACGCGCGGGTCGTTCGGCAGCTTGCGATCGCGCTCCCACTGCGCGCGCAGATGCGGGTTCTCGCGCAGGATACCGTCGAGACTGCGCTCGGCGTCGAGCTGCATGGAGCGGAACTTGAAGCACGGGAAGCCGCGCCCGTTGCGGCCCACCCGGCGCTGGGCGAAGATCACCGGCCCCGGCTGGTCGACCCAGATCGCAATGGCGACGATGATGAACAGCGGCAGGAAGGCGATGATCGCCAGCGAGGCGATGGCGATGTCGAACGGCCGCGCCAGCACGTGATCGGGCTGCGCCAGCAAGTCCCAGCAGTCCCAACGCGAGCGGGCGCCCGGCACGATGGGCGCCAGCTGTGTCGCTTCCTCCCGTTCGGTGCTACTCGGCGAATACGCATCCGAGAAGGATTCGTGTATCCGAGCCTGAGTCCCGGCCGAATTCCCATCCATGGAAGATACCTCTCTGCGTCGCGATAACCGAAGGACCGGATCTCTTTTCGTTTCCGTACAAAGAGAACTGATCACGATTGTCAGAGTGACGGCATCGATGGCCGGCAGGCAAACGGTCATAAGACGTAAACCCACCTACCCCTTTCGGACTATCGGCCCGGAACTTACTGATTTTTCTTCACAACCTAAGAGGTATGGAACCGCGACGGTACTTGGATAGGATTGCCTCTCACCCCGACTTTGAGCCGGGGATCTCGCAAGGAGGGTGAAATGATCCAGGAACTTTTCAGGCCTCGCACACGCCGCTGCACGCATATTTCCGCGGCTTTGCTGGCGACGGTGCTGGCCGCCGGATGCGCGACTCAGAACTATCCGCTTGTCGACGTGTCCGAGGCGAACGCACGGGCCAGCCAGGGCATGCGCCTGGACGCCGGCGACAAAGTGCGCGTGACCGTGTTCGACGAGCCGACACTGACCGGCGAGTACGAGATCGGCACCGCAGGCGCGGTGACGATGCCGCTCATCGCCGACGTCGCGGCCGCCGGCAGCACGCCTGACCAGATGGCAGGGGCCATCACCGCCAAGCTGACCCAGGGCGGCTACGTACTGAACCCGCATGTCGCGGTGGACGTCATGTCGTACCGGCCGTTCTACATCCTCGGCGAAGTCGGCAAGCCGGGCGAGTATACCTACGCCGGGCAGATGTCCTTGCTGCAAGCGATCGCCAAGGCGGGCGGTTTCACGCCCCGCGCGAACAAGGCCACCGTCGTCGTCCTGCGCAAGAGCTGGGGCGGAGGCCGCAAGGTCGTCGTCGGCGATCCGGCCCTGATCATCATGCCCGGCGACACCATCACCGTGAATGAATCGATGCTCTAAGAGGCTCTTTGCGAAAATGCCCGGAAGGGCATTTCGTAAGCGGCACCGGCCCGCTCCCCCTCCCGACCGCCCATCGGCAGTATCCTGCGGGCGGTCGGGAGGGGGAGCGGGCCGGTGCCGCGAAATTCGTTTCCAACGAATTTCCAAACAGGCTGCGAGTGTCCCGCGATGAACCGTTCATCGCAAATATCGGCAATTTCGACGTGAATCGCTAAAAACACTGAAAAATGCCAATGTAGCCACCCAGCAAGACCAAATATGGTTATGTACGTAAACAGCTTTCGAAAGATATACATCGGCCTCAACCGGCCATGGGTATTTTGAGGACCTGAAAAAAGTACATAATGGATTTGGGAGAAAGCCGCGCCTGAATATTTGGGACGCCGGATGTCGTCTTGTACCGTCGATTGACAGGACTGACCTCGAAAGGCCGCACTTGAACAACACTCCGGGCATTGAGGAATCGATGCCCGGGTTGGGACTCGGAAGGGTGACCGTTGGGTATTTCAGTCTCTATTATCAACCCCAGTTCGATTTCTCGCGAGGGGCTCCGACGCATCATCCTCGATGGCGGCATCGAGGTCGTATCGACTTCCGCCAGCGTCGATGACTTGCCCGAATTGCCCGACCGCAGCGATCATCTGGTCCTGGTCGACATGCCCAGCCTGGCCGACCAGCTCGATTCGCTGCAACGGCTGGCCAGCCGCGACACCGTGAGCGCGCTGATCCTGGCCGAGAAATTCGACCTCTCGTCCATGCTCAACTGCTTCGACCATGGCGCGCAGGGCTATGCCGTGAAGGACATGCCGTGCGACACCCTGATCGCGCTGCTGCGCCTGGCGGCACTGGGGCACAAAGTCATCCCGCCGGACGTCGCCGACATGCTGCGGCGCGAGGACTTCCGGATCGCGATACCCGAGGCGCGTGACGACCTGACCGGCCTGCAGAACACCGGCCACGGCGGTGGGTCGAAGCTGTCCCAGCGTGAAAACGACGTGCTGTGCTGCCTGATGGCCGGCTATTCCAACAAGCGCATCGCCCGCAAGCTCTTCGTGACTGAGGCGACGGTCAAGGTTCACGTGAAGGCGATCCTGCGCAAGCTCAACGTCGCGAACCGGACACAGGCGGCGATGTGGGCGACCACGCACGGCGTGCCCACCCTCGATGCGACGATGACGGCGCCCTCGATGGGGAATTGATCGCTTTGCCGGAGCATGGCCGCCTGCCCCCACACCGCCGTCATTGCGAGCGTAGCGAAGCAATGACGAAGCGTCAGGCCGCGTCGTGGAAGATGATCCCCAGCGTGTGACGCCTGCCCGAACGCAGCGTGCTGACACCATGCCGCAGCGTGACACGGTAGTCGCCCCGCGTGCCCCGCTGCGGGCGCTGGTTCACCGCGAACAGGACGCCGTCGCCCTTGCCGAGCGGCACGACCGATGCGCGTGATTGCATGCGCGGACGCTGCTCGGTCAGTACGAACTCGCCGCCGGTGAAGTCCCTGCCGGGCTGCGACAGCAGCACGGCGACCTGCAGCGGAAACACGTGATCCCCGTAGAGATCCTGATGCAGGCAATTGTAGTCGCCCTCGCCATATTCCAGCAGTAGCGGCGTCGGCCGCCTCTGGCCCGCTTCGTGACACCTTGCGAGGAAACTCGCGTGATCGGCGGGGAAGCGCGCCGCCATGCCCATTCGTTCGCTCCACCTGTTCGCGATCGGCGCGACATGGGGATAGAGACAGATGCGCGCCGCTTCCACCAGCGGGGGCAGCGGGTAGGCGAAATAGCGATACTCGCCCTTGCCGAACCCGTGCCGCGCCATGTGGACGTGGCTGCGGAAGGCGCCTGTTGGTCCGTACATACCAGCCACGGCGTCGCATTCGGCGTCTGCGAGCAGGCCGGGCAGCACCGCCCAGCCTTCCCGGTCGAGATCGCCCGCGATCGCATCCCAGTCGTAGGCGTCGATCCGCGTACTCGGAAAAGCGCTCACGCCCCGCCTTCCAGTTCGATGAGCCTGCGCTTGCGCTCCACGCCCCAGCGATAGCCCGACAGCGAACCGTCATTGCGGATGACCCGGTGGCAGGGGATGGCGATGGCGATGCGATTGGCCGCGCAGGCTCCCGCAACCGCGCGCGTGGCGCTGGGCGAGCCGATGCGGCGCGCGACTTCGGCATACGTGACGGTCTCGCCCGCCGGGATTTCGCGCAGCGCCTGCCAGACGCGCTGCTGGAAGGCGGTGCCCCGCACGTCGAGCGGCAGGTCGAGGCCGATGTCCGGCGCCTCGACGAAGCCGACGACCCGTGCCACCGTCCGCTCGTAACCGGCATCGGCGCCGACCAGTTCCGCGCGGGGAAAGCGGTCCTGCAAGTCGCGGACCAAGTCCTCGGGGTCATCGCCAAGCAGGATCGATGCCACCCCCTTGTCGCTGGAGGCCACCAGGATCGCGCCCAGAAAACATTGCGCCACCGCGAAGTGGAGCACCTCGTCGGCCCCGCCGTTCCTGTAGCGGCCGGGCGTCATGCCCAGCATCGCGCCCGACTGCTCGTAGAACCGGCCGTTGGAATTGAACCCGGCGTCGTAGATGGCGTCCGTCACCCGGCCTCCTGCGGCCAGAGTGTCGCGTACCTTGCGGGCACGATGGGCGCTCGCATAAGCCTTGGGGGTCAGGCCGGTCTGGGCCTTGAACAGGCGGTGGAAGTAGCCGGGGCTCAGTTCCACCGCCGCCGCCAGGTCATCGAGCGAAGGCGGCTCGTCCGACGCCTCGATCAGGCGGCAGGCCTGCTCGACCAGCGCGGCATTCCCGGCTTCCTGCGACGCGCCTTCCGGGTTGCAGCGCCTGCAGGGCCGGCACCCGGTCGCGCGGGCACTCTCCAGCGTGTCGTGCAGCGTCACGTTGCGGGGATTGGCGGTCCGCGAGGGGCAAGAGGGGCGGCAATAGATGCCGGTGGTCGCGACCGAGTACCACAGCGTGCCGTCGGCGCTCTTGTCGCGGGCGACGACTTGCGCCCAGCGCGGATCGTCCGCGGTGTCGTCGATAGGTGTGTCTGCGTTTGTCATGGCCCCATTCTGCCAGCCCGCAGGTGAAACGCGCTCTGTTTCCTGCTTTCAAATTCGATATGGGGCCTTCGTCGCTGCCATGCGAGGCTTACGGCGGGACTCTGGAGCAGAAATGGCTGCCCCATAAGGGGAGGTTTGATTACTCCACCCTTCGTCATTGCGAGCGCAGCGACGAAACACGGTAGGGCGACAACACCCTAGTCGGCGGTCCAGCCGCCGTCCACGACGAGGCTGGTCCCGGTCATCAGCGCCGAGGCGTCCGACGACAGGAACAGCACCGCTCCCATCAGGTCTTCCACTTGACCCAGTCGGCCGATCTTGATCTTCGCCAGGACGCTGGCCTTGAACGCCGCGTCCTCGAAGTACGGCCGGGTGAGCGGCGTCTCGATGAAGGTCGGCGCGATCGTGTTGGAGCGAATGCCGCGGGGCGCAAGGTCGAGCGCCATCGCCTTGCTCATACCCTCCAGCGCCCATTTCGAGGCGCAGTAGAGCGAGCGGTTCGGGCCGCCGACATGGCCCATCTGCGATCCCATGTGGATCAGGCTGCCGGTTTCCCCCGCCGCCATCATCCGCCGCGCGCAGGCCTGGGCCACGAAAAAGGCGCTCTTGACGTTGAGGTCGAGCACCGCGTCGTAATCCTCGACGCTCACTTCCCACATCGGCTTGGGCCGGTTGGTCCCGGCATTGTTGACGAGGACGTGGAACGGCTCTTGCCCGGCGAAGAAGGCATCGACTGCGGCAAGGTCCGACACGTCGAGCGTTGCGGCTTGCGCCTTGCCGCCCAGCGCGGTGATCTGCGCCGCAGCTGCCTCGATCTCGCCTGCGGTACGCGCCACCAGCGTGACATCCGCCCCCGCTTCGGCCAGCGCAGCGGCGGCGGCAAGGCCGATGCCCCGGCCCGCACCGGTGACGACCGCGCGCCGCCCGTCGAGGCGTAGGCTGGGAGTTCTGGGCAGGGTCATCGCATCGTCCTCATGTCTTTCCAAATCGCCGCATCGGCGAACGGGGCCAACAGAGACGGCCCCTGCCGCCCTGTCCACCCCGTTCATGACCGATCAGGCCGCCGTGGCCGGGGTCGGCTCCGCCTGCCCGGCATAAGGCACGTCACGCCCGCCGAAGCGGCGCACGCGGATGTTCGCCTGCTCGCCATGCCCGGCGAAGCCTTCCAGCGCGCAGAGGCGGCTGCAGTATTCGCCGATCAGCGCCGAGGCCTCGTCAGTGAGGACGCGCTGGTAGGTGCAGGTCTTGATGAACTTGCCGACCCAGAGCCCGCCGGTGTAGCGCGCCGCCTTTCTGGTGGGCAGCGTGTGGTTGGTGCCGATCACCTTGTCGCCGAAGCTGACATTGGTGCGATTGCCCAGGAACAGCGCGCCATAATTGGTCATGTGCTGCAGGAAATAGTCCGGGTCGGCGGTCATCACCTGCACGTGTTCGGAGGCGATCTCGTCGGCAACGCGGACCATTTCCTCGTAGCTGTCCGCCACGATCACCTCGCCGAAGGTCTCCCACGCCTTGCGGGCATGGTCGGCCGTGGGCAGTATCTGCAGCAGGCGCTCGATCTCGGCCATCGTCTCGCGCGCGAACTTCTCCGAATTGGTGAGCAGGACGCCGGGGCTGTCCGGGCCGTGCTCGACTTGCCCGAGGATGTCTGTGGCGGCCATCTCGGGGTCGCAGCCGATCTCGTCGGCGATGATCAGCGTTTCGGTCGGTCCTGCGAACAAGTCGATGCCGACGCGGCCGTAGAGCTGGCGCTTGGCTTCGGCCACGAAGGCGTTGCCGGGGCCGACGAGGATATCGACCGGGTCGATCGTCTCGGTGCCCAGAGCCATCGCGCCCACCGCCTGGATGCCGCCCAGCGCATAGATCGCATCGGCACCCGCCATCGCCTGCGCCGCGACGATCGCGCGCGCGGGCTTGCCCTGGAACGGGGGCGCACAGGTGATGACCCGCTTAACGCCCGCGACTTTCGCGGTGATGACCGACATGTGCGCGCTGGCCAGCAGCGGATACTTGCCGCCCGGCACGTAGCAGCCCGCCGAGTTCAGCGGCAGGTTCTTGTGGCCGAGCACGACGCCGGGCAGCGTCTCGACCTCGACGTCCTTCATGCTGTCGCGCTGGATCTGCGCGAAATTGCGCACCTGCGCCTGCGCGAATTCGATGTCCTTGCGCTCCTGCGCCGAAAGCGATTCCACGCAGGCGTCGATCTCGGCCTGCGAGAGTCGGTAGTCCTCGCGGTCCCAGTTGTCGAACCGGTTGCTCATCTCGCGCACGGCGACGTCGCCGCGCGCCTCGATATCGGCCAGCGCTGCCTCGACGATGTCACGCACCTTGCGGTCCGCATCCGCCTTCGCCTCTGCGGTCGCGCCGCGCTTGAGATAGATCGCCATTCGTCCTGCTCCTGCCCGGGCGGTCTGCCCGCTTGCTCTGCGGCGCCTGGGAATCGGACACCGATTGGTGTTTGAATACATATTCATCGATATATGCACAATATGCAAAATATTCGAACATATGGCCATTATATCGCCGCATTAACCTATGATCATGCATTCACTGAACGTACTCCACCCCCCGCGTAACGCCGTTGACCTCCCCCATGACCACTCGATAGGAAACGGCATGGAAATCGAGAAAGAGGCGATCACGTCCCTGGACGTCGCGCGCAGGGCCGGCGTGTCGCAATCGGCGGTGTCGCGCGCCTTCACGCCGGGCGCGAGCATCGCCGCGGACAAGCGCGAGCGGATCATCGCCGCCGCCGAGGAATTGGGTTACCGGCCCAATCCGCTGGCCCGCTCGCTACTTCGCGGGCGCTCTAACATCGTCGGCGTCGGCGTGGGCTACCTCACCAATCCGTTCTTCACCCAGACCCTGCAACTGCTGTCCGACGCGCTGGACGGCGCCGGGCTGCGCCTGATGCTGTTCCCGGCGCAAGGCAGTACCCGGCCCGAGCCCTCCATCCACGAAATCCTGCATTACCGGATCGACGCGCTGGTGCTGCTGTCCGTCAGCCCCTCCTCCACCCTGACCGAGCAGTGCCGCCGCGCGCAGGTGCCGGTGATCCATTACAACCGCACCACCCCCGCGCAGGATGCCTCCTGCGTGGTGGGCGACAACGAGACAGGCGCGAGGGCGATCGCGGCGCACCTGCTGGCCGGGCGTCACCGCCGCTTCGCCTTCATGGCGGGCACCGCGGATTCCTCCACCAACGCCCAGCGCGAGGCGGGATTCACCGAATACCTTGCCGAGCGGGGCGCACCGGCCCCGATCCGCGAGGATGGCGCCTTCGATTTCGATACCGCGATGGCCGCCACCCGCCGCCTGCTGCTGCGCAAGGACCGGCCCGAGGCGATCTTCTGCGCCAACGACAC
The DNA here is from genome assembly GCF_015594425.1 of Novosphingobium sp. HR1a. Lineage (NCBI taxonomy): Bacteria > Pseudomonadati > Pseudomonadota > Alphaproteobacteria > Sphingomonadales > Sphingomonadaceae > Novosphingobium > Novosphingobium sp. HR1a. The sequence goes on along the minus strand of NZ_JABXWS010000090.1, from coordinate 141,290 downwards.
CATGGCGCTGGCCGCGATCACCGTCGCCCGCCACGAATTCGGGCTGGACGTGGGCCGCGAGATTTCGATCGCCGGGTACGACGACGTGCCGATGGCGGCATGGCCCGGCTTCTCGCTCACCAGCTATTCGCAGCCCGCGGCCTTCATGGTGGCGGAGACCCTGCGCCTGATCCTGTCCCTGCGCACCGATGCCGACCGGCACGAGCAGGTCGTCGCGCAAGGCTCCCTCGTCGTGCGCGGCAGCACCCGCCCGGTCGGCGCCTGACCGCAAATCTGATTGGCAGCAAATCCATTGACCGGGCAAGCCCTCGGGCTTACCGATGAATTCGAATTCATCGGAGAATGATCCATGGGAACTGCAACGCCGCACCGCGAATGCCACCGGGCTCTGTCTTGAACACGCCCGCGTTCCGTGAACGGCTGACCTCGGGCGAACTGCTGGTCGGCACGTTCGTCAAGACACCCTCGCCGATCGTCGCCGAAGTGCTGTCGCTCACCGGCCTCGACTGCCTCTGCCTCGATGCCGAGCATGCGCCGTTCGACCGCGCGACCATCGACGGCTGCGTAGCCATGACCCGCGCCATCGGCATGCCCAGCCTCGTGCGGATTCCGGTAGCGACGCCGGAGCAAGTGCTCAATGCGCTGGATTGCGGCGCCACCGGTGTCGTCGCGCCGCATATCCGCAATGCCGCAGAAGCCGCCGCCTTCGCCCGCGCCTGCCGCTTCGGCGCCGGAGGGCGCGGCTATGCCGGCTCCACCCGCGCGGCCTGCTACACGACGCGCCCAATGGCCGACCACTTGCGCCTGAGCGAGCGCGAAACCGTGGCCATCGCCCAGATCGAAGACCCCGAAGCGGTCGAGGACATCGACGAGATCGCCCGCGTCGACGGCATCGACTGCCTGTTCGTCGGCCGCGTGGACCTGACGGTGGGCTACGGCCTTGCCAGCCAGGACCATGAACGCGTCGTCGCCGCCGTCGAGCGCATCTGCGACGCGGGGCGCAGGAATGGCCGGGCGGTCGGCATGTTCCTCAGCCGGATCGAGGACGTGACCCACTGGCACGAACGCGGCGCCAGCCTGTTCCTGCTCGGCTCCGACCATGGCTTCCTTTTGCAGGGCGCCGCAGACCTTCTCGACAGGGCGCGCCGGTCCGTTGCCGTCTGATCTCGCGACAGGCCCTGATCCCGCGACGGGCAACGTGGAGGCAAGGCTGGACGCCTGCCTCGACCGCATCGGCGCCGAGGATCATCGCTGGAATGCGATGCTGGCGCTGAACCCGCACGCCCGCATGGCGGCGCGCGACGCGGACGCGGCCATGCGCCGAAGGATGCCGGTGGGGCCGCTCCACGGCATGGTGCTGGCGATCAAGGACAACATCGACATCGCAGGGATGGCGACCAGTTCGGGATGCCTCGCGCTCGAAGCCGCGATGCCGCTCGCCAATGCCACGGTGATCGACCGGCTTGTCGATGGCGGGGCCGTCATCGTCGGCAAGACCAACTTGTCCGAGTTCTCCTTCGAAGTGCGATCGCGCAGTTCGCTCGGCGGCGACGTCCTCAGCCCCTTTGCCCCGGCCACGACGGCGGGCGGATCGAGCGGCGGATCGGCGGTCGCAGTCGCGCGCGGCTTCGCGAGCGCCGCGATCGGCACCGATACCGGCGGCTCGATCCGCATTCCGGCGGCCTGCAATGGCCTTGTCGGACTGCGTCCCGCGCATGGCATGCTGCCGCTGGACGGCGTCGCGCCGCTGGCCCCATCCACCGACACCATCGGCCCGATCGCCCGCACCGTCGAGGATGCCCGCGGGCTCTATCTCGCGATGGGCGGCAAGATCCCTGCGGGAGAAACCGGGGCGCCGCCGCGCATCGGCGTGCTGCGCGCCGCCTTCGGCACCGACCCGAGGGTGATCGCCGCCTGCGAACGCGCCTTGCGAAAACTGGCGGACGGCGGGGCCGAACTCGTCGATCCTTTCGCGATCCCCGATATCGCGCAAATGCTGGCCGGTCCGCATATCGTCGACGTCGAATTCGCGGCCGCGTTCGACGCGTATCTTGCCCGCAATTTCGTGGCCGGGACCGCACCGCAAAGCCTCGCCGCCTTGCTCGAAGGCGGCCGATTCCTTCCGGAATACCGCCCGGTGATCCTCGATCGCCTGTCGCGCAGCGCGGAAGAGGCGCAGGCTGTCCTTGCCGCTCATCGCCGCCTGACCGACACCCTGCTGCGGGCCATGGCGGAGCACCGCCTCGACGGGCTGTTCCACCCGACCCTGCGCGTCATTCCCGAGGGTCTGGGCAATCCCAAGGTCGGCTGGGCTCCCGAACTGGCGCCTCGCACCGGCTGGCCCGCGATCAGCGTTCCGGCGGGCGCGCAGACCTGCCCTGTCGGTGTGGAACTGCTGGCTCCGACGGGCCGCGAACAGCTGCTGTTCGATCTCGCCCGCATGATCGAGCAGGCTTGACCGAACGCGCTTTGGTCGCCGATCGAGGTTCGCCCTACCCCTCGCCCCGCCCCTCGTCATTGCGAGCGCAGCGAAGCAATCCAGAGCAGTCTTGAGCCGCCCTGGATTGCTTCGCTGCGCTCGCAATGACGAACGGTGAGCAGGCAGGGCATTCGCAACCCGGCAAACAAGGAAGACGGCGCCTTCCCCGCCGGGAAAGCGCCGCCTCTTCACGCCGTGAAAGGGAAGGCTCCCGCCTCCCCCTTCCCTGCCATCGTCAGAACTTGGTGCCGACGCGGATGCCGTACGTGCGCGGTGCCGCGTAGGACACCTGGATGCGCTGGCGGCGACCGATCACGCCGCTCAGCAGCACCGCCTGGTTGCTCAGGTTGTCGCCATAGGCTTCGACGTAGGTGCGATCGTCCGGGCTGCTCCAGCGCAGCGAGGCGTCGAACTTGTCGTAGCTGCCCTGACGGTCCAGCACGGTGTTGCGGTCGGTGGTGTAGTAGCTGCTTGAATGCAGCCACGACCCCATCGGCGACAACATGCCCGCCGTGCCCAGATCGATGTCGTAGGATACCGCCAGCGTCGTCTTCAGCTTGGGCGACTGCGGAATGCGGTTGCCCTTCAGGTTGAGCGACACCGGATCGGTGCCATCGGAAAGTCCGTAGAAGTTGTTGCCGCTAATGTAGCTGGTGTACTCGGCATTCATCAGCGCCGCCGTGGCATCGATGTGCAGCGCCTGTACCGGATTCAGCCGCAGCGCCATCTCGGCACCATAGCTGCGCGCCTTGCCGGCAGAGCCGAAGTACGAGACCAGCGGCGTGTAGATGTTGATCTGCAGGTTACTGAACTTGTTGTAGAACACCGAGGCCTCGAACTGGCCCAGTCCGCCCAGGATGCGGCTCTTGAAGCCCGCTTCGTAGGCGTCCACCTTCTGCGGCGCGTAGGATTGCGGGATCAGCGGATTGCCACCGCTGTCGTTGACGCCGCCCGATGCGAAGCCGGTCGATGCCGTCGCGTAGATCATCGTGTTGCGATCGACGGTGTACTGCAGGCCCGCGCGCCAGGTCCAGCTGTTGAAGCTGGGCGAGCCGCTGGTGACGACATAAGGCGTCGTGAAATCGTAGGTGTTCGGCGGCGCGTCGGCGAAGTCGGAGAAGACGAAGCTCTTCTTCTCGTGCGAATAGCGGATGCCGCCGATCAGCTTCAGCTTGTCAGGCACGATCGCGTAGCTGGCCTGGCCATAGAAGGCGAGCGCCTCGACGCCGATGTCGGAGTCCGCACGGAAGCCGTTGGTCGTAGCGCCGGGCGCGGTGACCTTCTGCTGGTACGTCTCGAAGATGTCGTCCTTGAGGTAGTAGGCCCCGACGATCCATTCCAGCGGCGTGCGGCTGTTCGAGGCAAGCTGCACTTCCTGCGAGAACGCCTTCGAGCGGGTCTTCGGCTCCTGGATGCCCGAGCCGTAGCCATAGGCTTCGAAGACCTTGCTGGACTGGTCATTGTCGGCGCTGCGGTGAGCGGTGAAGTGCGTGTAGCCGGTGATCGAACTGACCGTGGCAAAGCCGAGGTCATAGGCGATCTTGCCCGAAACGTAGTCTTCGGCGACATGCTCGAACGGCTGGTAATCCCAGTCGTTGGTCCAGGCGCCGCCGGTCACAGGGGTGCCCACGTCACGGCCCGCCAGGTTCGGGCTGCCATTGGGGACGGAGGGGTTCACCGCCACGCCCGATCCATTGATCGACTGGTAGCCGGTGGACGTGTTGATGAGCGTACCGGCGGTCTTGTAGCCGTAGGAGCCCGCGCCTGCATCGTCGCGGCGCCAGGTCCCGGCATGGATGGTCACCTCGAGGCGGTCGTCGGGCTTCCACTTGAGCGAGACCCGCTGCGCGTTCTCGTTCAGGTCGTTGAGCACGATGCCCGGGGTCGTCGACTTGACGTAGCCGTCATGGCGCTGGAACACCCCGGCCACGCGCACCTGAAGGGTGTCGCTGACGGGAATGTTGACGAAGCCGTCGATGCGGGCGGAATCGAAGTTGCCCCTGTCGAGGTTGACCCCGGCCGCGAATTCGTCAGTCGGATCGGACGTCACGACGCTGATGTTGCCGCCGAAGGTGTTGCGTCCGTAAAGCGTGCCTTGCGGGCCGCGCAGGACCTCGACACGGGCGATGTCGAACAGCGGAATGCTCTGCTGCTGGGTGCGGCTCTGGTAGACGCCGTCGAGGTAGAACCCGATGACCGGGTCGGTCTGCGCGCTGACGAGGCTGGTGCGCACGCCGCGGATCGCCGGGAACGAGTCCGACCCTTGCGACCCCCAGGTGAAGCCCGGCGTCGCCAGTTCCACCTTGGACACGTTCTGCGCGCCTAGCCGCTGCAGGGCATCCCCCGAGAGCGCGGTGACGGCAACCGGAACGTCGAGCAGACGCTCGCTGCGCCGCTGCGCGGTAACGACGATATCGCCCGCCGAATTCGCGGATTCATCCGCCGCAGGCACGGTAGTGGTGGTTTTGGCGTCCTGCGCCATGACGGGCGCCGCCGCGAAAACCAGCGCCGCCAACGAAACTCCCTGGATCAAACGAGTGTGCATATTCATCCCTCAAATGCCCTCGAACTCCAGGAAAGGTATCTGCGACCCGCCCCTCTGTCCATGAATTTTTGCATTCGAAGTCATTTCGTGATCGAGCGGGTATATACTTGAGAACCATTTACCTTAAGTAAGACAAGATGCGATATTTGACGATGTTTTATAAAAACTTGAGGTATTATCGGTACATCAATCGAAATATCAAAATATATCACTTCCGTAATGAATAATAATTCAATAGCCTTCTACGGAAATTCGCGCACTGCTTCCCGCCTCCATCTGACCACTGAACAATCGCTGTTCAGGCGGAGCGGAGGCATCTTCGATACGCTTTATTAAAAGCTCGATGGCCGCCTCGGTCATCCGGCGCACGGGCTGACGGACCGTAGTGAGGTCGTATGCACCGAGTCTCGATGCACCCGAACCATCGAAGCCTACGATGGACAAGTCCTGCGGCACCGACAGACCCAGATCGATTCGCGCCGCGTCCATCGCGCCGATAGCCATCATGTCGTTGACGGCGATGATCGCCTCGCACCCTCTGGCGTGAAGTTCTGCCATCGCCGCATGGCCGCTCTCGTACGTGAAGTCGCCGCGGACTTCGGGCACCTCGGTGATCCCGGCCATGGACAGCGCCATCAGCGCGGCGCTGCGGCGCTCCTCGCCGACGTAGTTGTCCAGCGGGCCGGAGATCAGGCCGAAGCGCCGATGCCCCGCCGAGAGCAGGCGCCCGACCAGATCGCGCTCCCCCTCCCCCGAATCGCACCGCACCGAGGCGGCACCGCTGGCAACGCGATTATAGAGGACGACCGGCACGCGATGCTCGGCGAACTGCGCGACTTGCGCCGTGGACAGGCGCGCCGCCGAGATCACGCCATCGACCGAATGTCGCCAGATCTGGTCCAGCACGCCATCGACCTCGCTCTCCTGTGACAATGCGAAGAGCAGCACGCGAAAGTCCTTCTCGCTCAGCCGCGCGCCCAGTTCGGCCAGGACTTCGGGATAATAGAGGTTCGTGCGCGCAGCGATGATGACCGCCACGATGTTGGTCCGCTTCGAGATCAGAGCCTGTGCCAGCGCATTGGGCTTGTACCCGATTTCCGCCGCGACCTTGAGAATCAGTTCGCGCTTGGCAGGCGCGATCGACGCGTTCGGGGCGAAGCAGCGCGATACGGCTGACTGCGAAACCCCCGCGATGCGCGCCACGTCGTAGGACGTGGGACGGCGACCGTCTTCCATTCCGGTGGACTTGAGCTTCTTGGTCGATCGAGGCTTTGGCATGGAACGTCCGTAACTTGGCGCGAAACCCCGGTCTAGCGACGTAAAGGCGGCACCGCAAATGCAACGCAACAGCGGCGCTCGTTTTGCTGCGTGACATTTGAATTCGAATGCAATAAAACTGCATCCCGTCGCCCAGACCGACCCATCCAGACCAGTCCAACGGGAGCCCTTCCATGACCGATGCGCCGCACGGATTTTCCGAGACCACAACTTACATCAAGGCGCCCGCGCGCGACCAGATCACCGACAGTGGTGACGTCGCCGGCCTGGTCGCCCGCGTCCTTGCCGACGTGCGCGCCGAAGGCGATGCCGCCGTGCGCCGCTACTCCGCGCAGTTCGACAAGGCCGAACTTGACCGCTTCGAGGTCAGCTCGGCCGAGCGTCAGACCGCACTCGACGAACTCGACCCGCAGACCCGCGCCGACACCGAATTCGCGATCGACAACGTGCGCCGCTTCGCCGAGGCGCAGCTGGGCACGATCCTGCCGCTGGAGATCGAGCCGATCCCCGGCCTGCACCTCGGCCACCGGGTGATCCCGATCGACCGGGTCGGCGCCTATGTGCCCGGCGGCCGCTTCCCGCTGCTTTCCGCGCCGATCATGACCATCGTTCCGGGCAAGGTCGCGGGCTGCGCCGAAGTCGTCGCCTGCCTGCCGCCCAATGCCCACCGCGCGATGATCGCGGGCTGCCACCTTTCGGGCGCCGACCGCATCTTCCGCATCGGCGGCGCGCAGGCGATCGCGGCGATGGCCTACGGCACCGAGAGCGTGCCGCAGGTCAACAAGATCATGGGCCCCGGCAACGCCTTCGTGAACGAGGCCAAGCGGCAGGTCTTCGGCCCCGTCGGCATCGACCAGCTGGCAGGGCCTTCCGAGATCTTCGTCGTCGCCGATGCCTCGGGCGATCCCGAACTGATCGCCTGCGACCTGCTGGGCCAGGCCGAGCACGACGTGCGCACCCGCGTCGGCCTCATCACCACCGACCGCGCGCTGGCCGAGGCGACCGTGCGCGAGGTGGAGCGCCAGCTCCAGACCCTCGCCACCGCCAAGGTCGCGGCGGAATCCTGGGAGAACTACGGCGAAGTCGTGCTCTGCGCCGACGAGGCGGCGATGATCGCCTATTCCGATTTCGTGGCGGCCGAGCACCTTCAGGTCCACACTGCCGACCCGCACGGCTTCGCCAAGAAGCTGCGCAACTACGGCTCGCTGTTCATCGGCGAGAACGCCAGCGTGGTCTATTCTGACAAGAACGTGGGCACCAACCACACCCTGCCGACGATGGGCGCGGGGCGCTACACCGGCGGCCTGTGGGTCGGCTCCTACGTCAAGATCGCCACGCACCAGTGGCTGGAGGACAAGGCCGTCGCCGCCGTCGCCCCGCCGGCGATCCGCCAGAGCGGCAGCGAGGGCCTCGAAGGCCACCAGAAGGCCGCCGCAATCCGCTTCGACCGGCTGAAGCAGCCCGCCTGACACCCACCGTCGCGATGTGAGGGCGGCTCCGGGTGACCGGGGCCGCCCTTCGCGTGTCCGGCCGCGCAAGGTGACAGGGTTTACACGGTTTACACAGTCCTGGAGGAAAAGGTGTCACCTTGCGGCGGAAGCTGTCACCTTGTGCGCCAGATGTGTCACCTTGTGTGGAAAAGGTGTCACCTTGAACGCTGGAAGTGTCACCTTGCGACCTCGAAGGTGTCACCTTGCAAGGTCTAGTCGGAAGGCGGCGTGCTAGCTCGGGCGAAGTGGAAAACGGCATTCATGACGAATACCGTACCCACCCGGCTGTAGGAAAATGCCCGGTTCGCGCGCCGCGAACCCGTTACGAAACGTCCGGCCCCGCAGCCAGCGCCGCTTCGATTTCCTGTCCGGCAGCGGCCGCTTCGGCCGCGAGCTTGCGCAAGGCCTTCGCGGTATCCGCCAGAAGCCCGGCGCCGAGGGGACGCTCGGCGTTGATGAAACGGCGGATCGCCCGCTCGTCTATGCCCATGCGGCGCGAGAACGCCGTGGTGCCGCCAAAAAGCTGGACGCAATAGGCGAAGTGTTCGCGTTGCTCGTCGATCGAAGGTGCTGCCATTGTATCCGCCTGCTGGTTTGCCGATGCCGCCATACCCGATCTTGCGAACGAGGCAACACGGGTGCGAAGCCTGCAGACTTCGGGCGATCTGCGGGAAATCGCGGCCTAGTTGCCTTCCGCATCGACGGTGAACACCATGGGTTTGCCGCGGGAATCGGGGTCCCATCCCGCCAGCAATGCGGCCCGTACACCCCGCACCACGATCGCATCGCCGATCTGAAGGCGCCCTCGTTGCATGCCCTTGAGCAGCCGTTTGGGCGCCGGGAATTCCAGCAGGGCGCCGCGCTTGGTGTGCCTGCGCAGCAGGGCAACGGTCATCCCCCGCCAGCCATCGGCATCGCCCCACTGCGGCTCGCTGCGGAGTTCCCATTCATACTGAAGTCCATCGACCTCGACGCAGCCGGCTAGCTTGTTGCTCATCGCGGCATGCCTAGCAGGTCTCTGTCCGCAAACCACCCTCCAGTTCCGGAAAGGGCGATCGTCGCTGGCCGAAGCCGCCCTGTGCAGAGCAACAAGGAGCCTGCCCGGCGCGGATGGGAACGCCGGGCAGGCCAGAAGACATCGCCCGACCCATGCAGATGTACCGGGCGACGCGGGTGTTCCCTGAAAATCAGGCTGCGGCGCCAGACTCGAACAGCGGCCGCGCGACGTCCTCGCCGCCGCGCACCACGTAGGCCACGCAAGGGACCGAGGCGGTGTTGCGCAGGGCGCGGGGCAGGTCTACTGGCACGGTCAGGGTGTCGCCCGCGCCCATCAGGATTTCGCCGTGGTCCCAGCTCACTTCCAGCGTGCCGGAGTGAACGAAGATCACTTCCACCTCGCGGCGGCTGTGGCGCGGCACGTAGGCGCCGGTCTGGAGCGTCAGCAGGCGCAAGTTGAAGCCGTGCGCCCACCAACCGCTGATCGGGCCGGGGGCGAAGCCGTCTGCGGTCGCCTGCGGGACGATCAGCCCGGCTTCCTCGACGCCGGGTGCGGCCAGCGGCGAGGCCGGGTTGGCGGCGACGTCCGCGAAGCGCACCACGCATTCGGCCAGCTTTTCGAGCGGGGGCGTGCGCAGCTGCGCCAGGTCGTCCTCGCTCAGCGGGGCTTCCAGTTCGGCCTCACGCAAGGTGTAGTCGCCGTCGCTGGTGTCGATCAGGGTGCCGCCCTTGGTCAGCTTGAGGCCGAAGTCGGCGGCGGATTCGAACACAGCGGGCGCCCACGTGACCTTGCCGGGATCGTCCTGGCCGAGCACCACCCACAGGAAACCGACGCCCTCGTCCAGCTTTTCGAAGCCGCGGAACATGCGGGTAGGGACCGAGCAGACGTCGCCCGGCGCGATGTCGAGCGTGCCGTCCTCGCGGTTGGGGCCAAAGATAAGCCTCCAGTGGCCGGAGTGGACGACGAAGACTTCCGCCGTCTCATGGCTGTGCTGCGAGTTGACGCAGCCTTCTGGCTGGCGGGCAGCGCCGACGTTGAAGCCGTGCGGCTCGGTGATGTGGACGAACTGGTCGGCGCTTTCGGACACGCCCGCGCCGATGATCGTGAAGTTCTCCTTCTCGGTCGAACCCGGCGTGCGGGTATCGATGAAGGCGGTGCGGCAAGGCACGAGGTCTGCGTAGCGCACGAGGCGCTGGGCCATCGCTTCGCGAGTCCACTCGGTCACGTCATACTCCTCAATAGGGTCTTCGATGCGGAGCGCTTTCCTCTACCTTTTCGGATTTCATGAATCACGCTTGCATTCGAATTCAATCGTGGTACGTCATGGACACCGCCAGCGCAAGCCATGACGCGCCTGCGGCACGAAAATTGATCGAGAGGACCAGATAGACGGTCCCACGGGGAGCTGAGCTTGACCATGTCCGCCACTGGACGAAACGATGCCGACGGTCTGCCGCTCGTCCTGCTTGCGGGAACGCTGTGCGACGCGCGGGTGTTCGCGCCGATGCTGCGGCATGCGGCGCTGGCCGGGCGACCGGTGGTCCATTGCGACATGACCGGCGTGGCATCGGCGCGGGGGCTGGCCGAACGGGCGCTTTCGCAGGTTTCCGGGCGCTTCATTCCGGTCGGCTTCTCGCTGGGGGCGATCGTGGCGCTGGAGATGGCGGCCCTCGCGCCCGAGCGGATCACCGCCATGGCGCTGATCGCCGCCAACGGGCGCGACGTACCGGAGGCAGATCACGCCGACCGCCGCGCCGCCGCCACGACCGATCCGGGAGTGCTGGTCGGCGAAGTGCTGTGGGAGCGCTCGGTCGCGGCCGGGGCGCGCCATGACAGCGCGCTGAAGGCGACGATCGTGGCGATGGCGCAAAGCCAGCCGCCCTGCACGCTGGCGCTGCAGACCGAAGTTGCCCTCACCCGTTCCGACAAGCGGCCGCTGCTGCCCATCATGCGCATGCCCGCACTGGTGCTGGGCGGGGCCGAGGATCGCATCGCTCCGCCCGAACTGCAGCGCGAACTGGCGGCGGGCCTGCCCGATGCCGAACTCGTGATCGCGCCGGATGCAGGGCATTTCCTGCCGCTCGAATGTCCCGATTTGTGCGCCCGCACGCTGGCCGACTGGCTGGCGCACGTGCGGACGCTCGCATAGCATCATCAAGATCATCCCACGGAGGTCACGTGACTGATACCCAAGCCCCCAAGAAGCCCGCAACACCGCGCACCGACATTGCTCCCAGCGACGGCGAGACGGGCCGCGTCCTGCAGGTCGAGCGGCGCGACTTCACGCAGCTGGTGCCCGAGGGGCGCAAGCGCGTGCAGTCGATGCGCGGCTTCGACGAATGCTACACCGACATCGTCGACTACATCATCCGCTGCACCCACCGCATCTGGGACGAGCGCGACGTCGGCCTGATCTACACGCACTACACGCATAACTGCGTCGCCTACACCACGATGGGCACGATGTACGATCGCGAGACGCACATCCGCGACACCATCCAGCGCCTTGTCGAATTCCCCGACCGGCGCGGCATGGCGCAGCAGGTGATCTGGAACGGCGACGACGTGAACGGCTTCTACACCAGCCACATGACGCACGGCCTGGGTCGCCACACCGAGCCGGGTTCCTGGGGCAAGCCGACGGGCCGCACCTACTGCACCCGCACCGTCGCCGACTGCATGATCCTGGAGAACAAGATCTACAAGGAGTGGATCGTGCGCGACAACATGGGTCCGCTGATCCAGGTCGGCCTCGATCCGCACGTCTTCGCGCAGGGGATCGCGCAGAAGAAGTTCGATCTGGGCGAAACCGTACTCGACCTCACCGAGAACCGCCGCCTGCTCGGCCAGTACCCGCCCGAGAGCGAGGCCGACCTGTCGATCGCGCACAATGCGGGCGAGGAGCAGCTGCTCGAATGGCTGCACCACATCTACAACAAGCGCATGTTCGGCAAGATCCACGATATCTACGCGCCCAACTGCCAGTGGCACGGGCCGCTGATGCGCGAACTCTACGGCGTGGCATCGGTGCTGCACCAGACGATGCGCCTCGTCGCGCTGCTGCCCGACTGCTCGTTCGTGCCGCAGCACATCGCCTCGGTCGACAGCGAGGAAGGCGGCACCAAGTACGCGGTACGCTGGGTGATGGACGGCCACCACCTCGGCTACGGCTCTCTCGGCGCGCCAACCGGGCATCACCTGTTCGTGATGGGCGTGACCCACTTCCACGTGAAGGACGGCAAGATCGTCGACGAATGGGTGGTCTACGACGAGTTGTCGATGCTGGTGCAGCTCAAGCTGGCGGCGATCCAGGCGGCTGCCTGAATTCAGCACCCGAAATGCGCAAGGCAGGGCCGCGTGCAAGGCGCGGCCCCGCCCCTACTTCCGCCACACTCCAACCATGACCGGAGCCGTGCATGCCCATCATCGCCCCTCTCGCGCCTGACGTCGCCCCTGACGTCGCCATCGAAGCCGAGCCGGTCGATCGGGCCGCGCGTCTCCCCATGCCCGGCATGGGGCGGCAGGTGGCGATCTTCGCGCTGCTGCTCGCCTGCGAATTCCTCTACGGCTGGGCTTGGAACACGGTGGACGTGCTGCGCCCGTTCATTCGCGCGTCGCTGAACCTCTCGCTGCTGGAGGCAGGATCGGCCTATTCGGCGCAAGGCGCAGGTGCGCTGATCGGCGCGGTGCTGATCGGGCAAATCGCCGACCGCTTCGGCCGTCGCCGGATCTTCGCGCTGGTCGTGCTCGGCTACGGCACGATGCTGATCGCGGGTACGGCGGTCGGCAGCTATCCGATGCTGCTGGTCCAGCGTTTCCTGCTGGGTGCTTTCGCAGGCGCGAGCTTTCCGGTGGGCGTGGGCATCTATGTGAACCTCTTCCGCCCCTCGCTGCGTGGACGTCTGGCAGGGACGATGAACGCCTTCTTCAGCTTCTCGATCGTCGCGCTCGGCCTGGCGATGGGCGCGGTGGCGCCGGGAGACTGGAAGCTGCTGCTGTGGATCGGGGGCCTGCCGACGTTCGCGCTGGCGCTCATGGTGCTGTGGCTGATCCCCGCGCGTTCTCCGATCGACATGGCCAGCGAACGCGCGGCGAAGCTGCCCATCGGCGAACTCTTCGCGCCCGACGTGCGCCGCCAGACGCTCATGCTGGCAGCGATGACCGGCCTCAACTTCTTCGGCTACGCGGCCTACAGCGGCTGGCTGACCACGTACCTTTCCGGCGAACGCGGGTTCGACGCGGCGACGGCCGGAAAGCTGGTGGCCTGGCAGTTCGCGGGCAACATCGCCGGAGGCTTCTTCTGGGGCTGGACGGCCGACCGCTTCGGCCGCCGCTTCAATGCGATCGGCTTCCTGATCGCCGCCGCCGCCATCATCGCCTACCTGCTGGCGCCGACCGACGTGCTGATGCTGCAGCTAATCGGGCTGGTCTACGGCGCAGCATTGTGCTCCAGCGTGACCTGGGGACCGTGGCTAGCCGAACTGTACCCGCCGCACCTGCAGTCCACCGCCGCCTCGATCTTCAACTGGGGCCGGATCATCAGCTTCTTCGCGCCGCTCATCACCGCGACGCTGGCGCAGAAGCTCGGCATGACCATCGCCATGGGCTCGGCGAGCCTGGCGTTTTCGCTGGCGGCGGTGCTATGGCTGGCACAGCGCGAGACGCTGGAGCGGCGCTGAGGCGCCTCCAGCGACAGGAGCCGTCAGGCCGGAACCGCCAGCGCCCCGCCTTTCACCTGCTCCGCCGCATGCGCCGCCGCGCGGGCCGTCAGCGCCATGTAGGTCAGTGACGGGTTCTGGCACGCACTGGAGGCCATCGCCGAACCATCGGTGACGTAGAGATTAGCGATGTCGTGCGCCCGGTTGTGCGCGTCGAGCACCGAAGTGCGCGGATCGCGGCCCATGCGCGCGCCGCCCATCTCGTGCACCGCACCGCCGCCGGAGCCGACCTCCGCCGATTCCGAGAGGATGTCGGCGTCCATCAGCCCGATCATCGCCTTGGCCTCTTCCAGAGCATGGCTCACCAGCCTACGCTCATTGTCGCCATAGGCGAAATCGATGCGGGTCTGCGGCATCCCGAGGCTGTCCACCTTGCCATGGTCGATCGTGACGCGGTTGTGCGCCTGCGGCAGGCATTCGGCAAAGGCGCCCAGCAGCATCGTCCAGTCACCCGGACCGCTGGTCGCCGCCTTGAGGCCGCCGCCGATACCGGGCGTGCCGATACCGTCCGCCCAGCCCCGCCGCGTCGCGCTGCCCTGATAGGAATAGCCGCGCAGCATCTCGCGGTCCTGCCCGTCGAGATTGACGAAGCGCGGGATGACGATCGCCACCGGGCGGTTGCCATAATAAGCATGCCCCTCGAAGCCGCGAATGCGCGCGACGACCGACATCGCCAGCGCATGGTCCATGAAATAACGTCCCAACGTGCCGCTCGAATTGGCGAGGCCGTGCGGATTGGCGTCGTCGGCGGAGCGCAGCAGGACGCTGATCGAATTGACGCTGCCCGCGCACAGGAACACCACGTTGGCACGGTAAATCGTGCGGGCGCGGGTCTTCGCATCAATCACGCGCACGCCGCTGATACGCTTGTTCAAGGGATCGTATTCGAGGCTGTCAACCACCGCGTCAGTCACCAGCGTCAGCCGCCCGGTGGCGCGCGCGGCGGGGAGCGTCGAACTCTGCGTGCTGAAATAGGCCCCGTAGGAGCACCCGCGCGAACAGATGTTGCGGTACTGGCAATGCGAACGGTCGCCCTTTGCCTCGGTCAGGTTGGAACTGCGGCCCATGATCAGTCGCCGCTCGGGCCAGCGTTCGGCGATCCGCTCCTTGAGCGCCGCCTCCACGACATTAAGGTCCATCGGCGGCTGGAACACACCGTCAGGCAACTGATCCAGTCCCTCGCGCGATCCGGAAACGCCGATGAAGCCTTCGACGTGGTCGTACCACGGCGCGATGTCGGCATAGCGGATCGGCCAGTCGGTGCCGTGCCCGTCCCGCGCGTTGGCGCCCCAGTCGAGGTCGCCCCAGCGGTAGCACTGGCGCCCCCATACCAGCGAGCGGCCGCCCAACTGATAGGCGCGGCGCCACTGGAAAGGGTCCGTTGCGGTGGTTTGGTACGGGTTCTCACGGTCGTTGACGAAATGGTCGCGCGACCATTCGGTGAAACCCATGCCCTTGCTCTGCACTGCGTAGTCGCTGGCGTTGAGTTGCGGGTCGCCGAAGCCGCGGAACGGCAGTTCCCATGGCGGCGTCGTCTCGTTGGTGTAGCCCGACTGGTGCTCGATCATGCGGCCGCGTTCGAGCATGAGGACGTTGAGGCCGCGCTCGGTCAGTTCCTTGGCCGCCCAGCCCCCGGTGATCCCGGAGCCTATGACGATGGCATCGAATGCTCCGCTCATTATCCGGCGATCTTCTTCTTGATGGAGTTGGCGGAATAGTCGTTCGACAGCGGCCTGAAGGCAGGCGTCACCGGCACGTCGCGGTCGTAGCGACCGGGAGCGATCTCGTAATCGAGCTGGCCGCTCGCCCCGGCCTCGGAGGTGTAGTAGGCCATCAGGATCAGTGCCTTGGCCGTGAACCAGGGGCTCGGAAATGCGATCGGCGCGGCGAAGACCTTGCGATCGTACTCGCCCAGGATCGCGGCCTGCCGTGCCTGTGACTGGTCCATGAAGCCGCCTGTGGCAAAAAGCCCCGGCACTTCGCCGTCCAGCGCCTGGGCCAGGCGGGCAAGGGTATCGCGCGGCGTGCCCATGAGCCCGGCATCGACCGCGCGCAAAACGAATTCAACATTGCCCTGGTTTCCGGCTCCGGATGTCTCCCCTTGGGGAATCACCAGTCCCAGCAGAACGCCCACCATCGCGCCCTGCTCGACGCCCTCCGCAACCTCTCCGGAGCATGCCGCCGCACCTCCCAGCAGCGCCGCGCAGCCCAGCGCTTCCATCGCCAGAAGTCCTGCACGCAGCGCAGAACGGCGATTTTGAGGCCGCCCCGCAAGATGCGACAAGACATCGTTCGATAGCTGCATTATACCTCCTGCACCCTCACGCCACCCCCGGCAGGGTCGCTTACGGGGCGCCACTCGATCTCGATAATTCAGTCATAAACTAAATTCTCATTCACGCCAATTCAGAATTCACTTTCCGCTTGAGCTGGCATGAACGCAGTGCCATCGACGGAATATCCGGTGCCCGGCGCCAGGCACGGGAGAGACGATTGGCGTCGCAACAAGAAAGGGGAACCGGACAATGGACATCGGCACAAGAGTGCGCCTCTCGCTGATGATGTTTCTTCAGTATTTCGTCTGGGGTGCGTGGTGGGTGCCGTTCGGCAGCTACCTCATGCATGCCGGACTGGGTTCATGGATCGGCACGATGTTTTCCGCGCAAGGCTGGGCCGCGATCCTGTCGCCGCTGTTCGTCGGGGCGATCGCGGATCGCTACTTCTCGGCGCAGAAAGTCGTCGGCGTGCTGCATCTCGCGGGCGGCGGCGCGCTGCTCGCGCTGTCGCTTGCGGGGAGCGACCCGGGCCTCGTCTTCGCGCTGACGCTCGGCGTGCTGCTGGCCTACATGCCCACCCTAGCCCTGTCGAACGCGATCGCCTTCGCCGCGATGACTGACACCGCGAAGGAGTTTCCCGCGATCCGCGTGCTGGGCACCATCGGCTGGATCGTGGCGGGCCTGCTCGTCGGCTGGCTGGGTGCGGAGGAGACCGCGCTACCCCTGCGCATGGCGGCCGGGGTTTCGGTGCTCTACGGCCTCTATGCCTTCACGCTGCCCGCCACTCCTCCGGCCGCCAGCTCGAAGCGCGTGGGCCTTGCCGGACTGCTGGGTCTGGACGCGATCAAGGGCGGCGACCGCTCGTTCTGGGCGCTGATCGGCTGCTCGCTGCTGCTGATGATCCCGCTGAGCTTCTACTACGCCTATGCCAACCCGTTCCTGGTCGGCGTGGGCGTCGGCGCGGCGGCGGGGGTGCAGACGATCGGGCAGGTTTCCGAAGTCGGCTTCCTGCTGCTGCTGCCGCTGTTCCTGCGCTGGTTCGGGATGAAGACGGTGCTGCTCGTCGGCATGCTGGCATGGACCGCACGCTATGCGCTGTTCGCCTTCGGCTTCGACGCGGGCGGCCCGCATATGCCGATGCTGCTGGTCGCGCTGGCGCTGCACGGCGTGTGCTTCGACTTCTTCCTCGTCGCCGGACAGATCTGGGTGGACCAGCGCTTCCCGACCGAGACGCGGGGCCGCGCGCAGTCGTTCCTGGCGCTCGTCACCTGGGGTGTCGGCTCGATCATCGGCAGCCTGCTGGCGAACGCCGTCTACGTCGCGCACAGCGGCGGCACGAACGGGCACGAGGTCGACTGGACCGGCTTCTGGCTGATCCCCTCGGCACTGGCCGCCGTGGTCGCGGTGGTGTTCGCGCTGTCCTTCAGGGACAGCGCGAAGCGGGCCGGGAACTGAGCGTATCGGGGCGATCCCGCAAGGATCGCCCCGATACGGCCATTAACCTGCGAGGGCTTCGGTCAGCCCGCTCGACTTGTCGTCCGCCAGCGCCAGTTCGCGCAAAGTGCGGATGCCTGCCGCATCCCGGGGAGCGCGGGCGTGTTCGGCAACGATGCGCTGGAAGTTCCCGAGGCCGCGCTCGAAGGTATCGCCGTAGCCCTTGATCAGCCGCTGGCAGAGCACCAGTTCCAGCGCCAGTTCGCGGTCCTTGGCTGCCTCGGTGCGCACCAGTTCCAGCCAGTGCTCGATGCGCTCCTGCTCCTCGATGTAGCGCAGCGAGCGCGGGCGGATCGACCGCATCGCCGCAACGGTGCGCAGCGCCAGGAACCAGCGCAAGCCGGTCGTCTCGACATGGCGCCCT
This sequence comes from Novosphingobium sp. HR1a, assembly GCF_015594425.1. NCBI lineage: Bacteria > Pseudomonadati > Pseudomonadota > Alphaproteobacteria > Sphingomonadales > Sphingomonadaceae > Novosphingobium > Novosphingobium sp. HR1a. Next base: position 123,649 of record NZ_JABXWS010000090.1, on the reverse strand, counting down.
TCGGTGAAGAAGCGGCCGAGCAGCTTCGTCAGGCCCTTGCTGGCGAGGATGCGGCGGCCGATCCCGGCGGGCAGCGTCTCGCAGACTTCCTGCAGGCGCGGGTGCATGAATTCGGTGATCGAAAGGATCTGCTCGTCGCCCGCCTTCACTTCGCCGCGTACGCGGGTGATGCGGCTGGCGCGCGTCTTGAGGTCGGCGACGCGAATGGTGTCTTCATAACCCATCCACAGCGCCAGATGGCGCGCGGTCTCGGCGGTCAGTTCGAACGGCGCGGCATCGAGCGCGGCGACGGATTCGAGGCGATCCAGGTAGAGCGCGGCATAGGCGCCGTCCTGCCAGTCCATCAGCTTGGCGACGCCGTGCAGGGCGTTGGCCTGCGCGGGCGGGGGCAGGTTCGCGGCGATGCGCGCGGCGAGCGCGCGGCCCTGCTCGGTGGTCGGCACGGGGAGGTCGTGCGTGATCTCATCCGGCCTGGCAACGGGCTGCTGGGCGCGGTCGAAGCCTTCCTGGAAGCCCTTGAGGTTGCTCTTCACGGCGATGCCGCTGTGCTCGATCGCGGCGCGATAGGTGTCGGCCGCGAAGGGCAAGCCGCCGCTGCCCGCCAGCGCGCCGAACATGATCGCGCTGATGACGCTGCCCGAACGGTCAGTCGCGGCGTCCATGTCGAAGCCGATGAAGCGCTTCGAGCGCTGGTACGCCGCCTCGATGATCTTTTCGCCGTTGCCGCGGCCGTCGCCCATCGCCTGCTTCTCACCGATGGCGTAGATGCGGTGGGTGGAGCCGATCAGCGTCGTGCGCCCCGCGGTGGAGAACCCGCGCAGCAGTGCGCGACCGGTTTCCATGAGTTCGGAGGCGACAACCACGTCCACGTCGCCCGGCATCGGCATCTGCGCCATCACCGGCAGGCGGCCCGATCCGTCGGGCTTCGCCAGTTCGACGTAGTACACGGTCGAGCCGGTGCGCTGCGCCACGCCGGGGACCGAAGTGCCCTGCGCCAGCCAGCCCTCGGCGCGGGCGACTTCCTGAATCCAGTCGGCCAGCACGCCGCCGCCCTGTCCGCCGAGGGCGAGGATGGCGATGGTGATGCGGTTTTCGTTGGCGATCGTCATGGTGGTGTCTCTCACTCTCTTGCTTCATCCTCCCTGTCGCGAAGCGATGGGGAGGTGGCAGCCCGTCAGGGCTGACGGAGGGGACGGGCTGGGTTCCGCCCCCTCCACCACCGACTGCGTCGGCGGTCCCCCTCCCCATTGCTGCGCAACGGGGAGGAATGGCTTCAGAACGCCCGCGCCGCGCGGGCCTTGTCGGCGCCGGCCTGCCAGCGGGCCATGATCGCGCCGCTGACTTTCGCCTTGAAGCGTTCGAACTTGCCCGGATTGGCGACGATCTGCGCGCGGTAGAAGCTGGGGCACAGCACCGCCGCATGGCTCACCTCGCCGCACAGGCCGCAGCCCACGCAGGAATTCTCGACATGTGCCACCGGGTCCTGCCGCAGCGGGTCCGGGTTGGGCTTGATCGTCAGCGACGGGCAGCCCGACAGGCGGATGCAGCTGTGATCGCCGGTGCAGGTGTCGCTGTCGACGCCGAAGCGTTCGCGCACCACGCGCTCGCCCGCCTTCAGCTTCGCCGAAGTCGCCTTCTTCTCGCGCCGCTGCTTGTTGAGCATGCATTCGGACTGCGCGACGATGACCTTGGGGCCTTTCTCCTCGGTCGTCAGCGCTTCGCGCAGCATCGAGGTCATGCCCTTGAGGTCATAAGTGCGATGCGTCTCGCGCACCCACTTCGCGCCGACACCGCGCACCGCCTTGGTGATCGGGTTCTTGGTCACGCGATTGGCGTTTTCGGCGCGCGACGACAGGATATCCTGACCGCCGGTGGCCGCCGAATAGCCGTTGTCGATGATCATCGTGACGGTGTCGTCCTTGTTGAACACCGCATTGCCGACGCCCGAGGTCAGGCCGTTGTGCCAGAAGCCCCCGTCGCCCATGATCGCGATCGACCGCTTTGACCCCTCACCTTCCTTGGGCTTGAACGCCGAGGCACCCGCCGCGCCGAGGCCATAGCCCATCGTCGTGTTGCCGATGTTGAACGGCGGCAGGATCGAGAACAGGTGGCAGCCGATGTCCGCCGAGACATGGGTGGGGCCAAGCTCGCGCTCCACCAGCTTCATCGCGGTAAAGATCGGGCGCTCCGGACAGCCGGTGCAGAAGCCCGCCGGGCGCTGCGGGATTTCCTTGGCCACGGGTGCGGGCAGCGGGTTGGCCGCTTCCAGTTGCGGGGCCAGCGCGGGCGCATAGGCTTCGAGGAATTTCGCCAGGCCCTTGCGGATCACGTCGGCGGTGTACTCGCCCGAGCGCGGCAGCATGTCCTTGCCGACGATCCGGGTGTCCAGCTCCGCGCGGCGGATCAGCGTGTTGAGTTCGTGCTCAATGAACTCGGGCTGGCCTTCCTCCAGGATCATCACTGCGCGCTTGCCCTTGCAGAACGCGGCGACTTCCTCGGGGATGATCGGATAGACGACGTTGAGGCAGTAGATCGGCAGCTTGCTGACACCATAGGAGTCCGCCAGCCCGATCAGTTCCATCGCGCGGTTGAGGTTGTTGTAGAGGCCGCCCTGCACGATCAGGCCGATGCCTTCTTCGCTTTCCTCAGGCCCGAACCACTCGTTCAGCTTGTTGTCGCGGACATAGGCGATGCCTGCGGGCCAGCGCTTCTCGATCTTCTCGACTTCGTGAAGGAAGTTCGCAGGGGGCAGCACGATGCGGTCGGTATCGCGCACCGGGCTGGCGGCCGCCTCGCCCACCGTCAGCGGCGGGCGCACGTTGTCCTTCGCCACGAACGAACCGGTCATGTGGCAGGACCGCACGCGCAGCTGCAGCATGACCGGCGTGTTCGAGGCTTCGGAGAGGCGGAAGCCCTGCTCCACCGAGTCGACGATGCTGGGCAGGTTGGGGCGCGGATCGATCAGCCACATCTGCGACTTCATCGCGAAGGCATGCGTGCGCTCCTGCATGATCGAGGAGCCTTCGCCGTAGTCCTCGCCCACGATCACCAGCGCGCCGCCGGTAACGCCGCCCGACGAGACGTTGGACAGCGCGTCCGACGCCACGTTGGTCCCCACCACCGATTTCCACGCGACCGCGCCGCGTAAGGGGTAGTTGACCGAGGCCGCCAGCATCGCCGCCGCGGTGGCTTCCGAGGCGCTCGCCTCGAAATGGACGCCGAGGCTTTCGAGCAAGTCGTTGGCATCGGCGAAGACGTCCATCAGGTGGCTGATCGGCGAGCCCTGATAGCCTCCGACATAGGCCACGCCCGACTGCAGCAGCCCCTTGGTGACCGCCAGGATGCCCTCGCCGGTGAAGACCTCGCCCTCACCCGCGGTGAGCTTGAGGACTTCCTTCTTGAATGAACGCTCCGCCACTTGCCCTTACTCCGAAACGAGCGCGAGGACGCGCAGCGGGCTGCCCGAACCGCCCAGGATCTTGAGCGGCGAGGCGATCACGATCGCGCCGGTGGCGGGCAGCCTGTCGAGGTTTTCAAGGCACTGCAGGCCGTACTTGCCCGCGCCGTGGAGCAGCGTGTGCGCCGGGTACATCGGCTCAAGCAGATGCGCCTGGCCTGCATCGGTGCCGATCGTCTCGACGCCGAAGCCCAGCGCGTCACGGTCGAGGATGTACTGGATCGCGGAGGCGTCTGGCCCCGGGGTGTGGGCGCCGTCTTCCTTGCGGTTGGTGTAGGCGTCGACGTCCAGCTTCGACCAGTCGGTGCGGAACAGCACCCAGGCGCCGGCGGGAATGGCGCCGTGCTCGGCTTCCCAGACCTTGATGTGCTCGGCCGTCAGGAGGAAGTCCGGGTTCGCGGCGCATTCGGCCGAGAAATCGAGTACCACGGCGGGCGCGACCAGCTTCTGCGGCGGCACCTTGTCGATGGTGTTGTCCGGCAGGTCCTTGCCCGAGACCCAGTGGACCGGCGCGTCGAAGTGCGTGCCGGTGTGCTCGCCCACCGTGAAGTTGTTCCAGTGCCATGCGACGCCGCGCTCGTCGTAGCGCGAGATTTCCTCGCGCGAGAAGGCAGCGGTCTGGCCGAACGGTTCGGGCAGCACCAGCAGCGGGGTGTCTTCGGAGAGGGTCTGGGTCAGATCGACGACGGTGATGTCACCGGCCGTCAGCGCATGGGCGAGAGAAGCGAGAACGTCTGTCATGGACTTGGGCCTCCTGTTGGACCATTACGGCGAAGAGTATCGGATTAAGTTGCATATGCAACTAAAATGTCATGCCGGGCGCTTATCGCCCTTGGAGCCTAGGATGAGCGAGGATTTGCGCCCTTTCGGTAACCCTGGATCGGAGGATTTCCGCCTCGACGCCTACCCGTTCTATCTGCTGAACCGGGCCGCGAGCCGGTACAACGTGGTCATCGAGTCGGGCCTGCGCGGGATCGGGATCGACATTCCGACGTGGCGCGTGCTGATGATTCTCGGCGAGCACGAGCCGCTGGCGATCGGGCAGGTGGCGAAGTCGGCGGTCATCAACCTCTCCACCATGATGCGCATCGTGGAGCGCATGACCAAGGCGGGGCTGATCGAGACGGCGCCCAGCGAATCGGACGGCCGCGTGACCGAGATCCGCATGACGGCCGAGGGGCGCGTGAAACTGGGCGAAGCGCGCGAGGTGACCGCGCCGCTCTACGAGCAGATCATCCGGGGGTTCTCTGCCACGGACTTTTCGAAGATGCTGGATCTGCTGGGGCGGCTCTACGACAATCTGGATTGAGAGCACACGCCCCGAAACAGACGGGAAGCCTTGGTCTATTCGGTGTCGTCGACGGAGAAGAAGCGCTGGATGACGTCGCGGGCCAGACGCGCCGGGCGCATCGTGGAGGCATCGAGGCAGCACCAGCTCGAGCGGACTTCCGCCAGCACTTCCTCGCCGCGACGGATCACGGTCTCGTAGAATGCGCGGGCGCCCTGCACTTTTTCCAGAAGCACCGTCGCGATGACGTCGTCTTCGAGGAAGGCGGGCTTGCGATAGGTGATCTCATGCTTGATCGCGACCCACAGGTGGCCGGCGATCGCGTCCGCCGGGGCAAGCGCGCGCCAGTGATCGGTCACCGCCGCCTGCACCCATTTCAGGTAGCTGGCATTGTTGACATGACCCATGAAGTCGATGTCGTCCGGATCGATGCCGATCGGAAAGCGATGGGGAATTGCCTGGTTCACGTATACGTCAATAGCACCTTGCGAGCGATCCCGGAAGCCGGGCTTGCACTTGCGCCACGGCTTCCGGTCTTCATCCGGGCCTATCGTGTGGGGATTCAGAATCCTGCGGCCTTAAGCTCCTTCGCCGCCTCGTCGAAGCGTGCCCGAAATTCAGGCGTTTCCATCAGACGCTCGCCGATGATCATGCCGTAGGACTGGCCGGCGATGATGTCCGAAGGGAAGTGGCGCTCGCAGACCACACGGGCTTCGGCATAGTCCGCAGCGCGGGCCATGATCGCGGGAGCCTTGGCGGGTGCCAGCCGAGCAAGGATCGAAGCCATCGAAAACGCCATCGTGGCATGCCCGCTGGGATAGCTGTAGTCCGGGTTTTCCGGATCGCCGCAAGGGTGCAAGGTGGCATCGGAAACCCAGGGACGGTCGCGTTGAAAATGCGCCTTGCCCCGGGTCACCGCAGCCTTTTCCTCCACGCGCACCGCCGCGAACAGTGCGCGGGTTGCAGGAAGCCGGTCGAGGGCAAAGCCCGGCCCCATCGCGGCGGCGAAGACGCTGACGTCCTTGATCTTGCCCAGGGCGGTGGCATTGTCGGCATCGGCGGTGGTCCGGGTCTGATCGACGCGGTGGAGTTGCTCCAGCTCTGAGCGGCCCTGTGCACTGTCCTTCGCCGGAGGCGGCGGCAGCAGCAGCGAAGGATCGACATCCCCGGGCGTCAGCAGCAAGGGCTGCTGCGGCCCTTCCTTGGCCGCGACCAGAGCGATCGCAGCCAGGGTGAGAAGCATTGCCTTGCGCATCAGAAGCGCACCGTGATGTCGCCCATGATCTGGCGGCCGGGCTGGAAGTAGACCTGATCCTGCGAGGTGTTCAGGCTCGTGGACGTAGGGCCAGTCCCCGAGAGGCCGATGTCGGTGTACTTGGTGGAGTCGAATAGGTCGGTCACCGTCACGCCGAAGCGCAGGTTGCGCCAGTCGTAGCTCGCGGAAAGAATGGTGGTGTTGTACGGCGCGATGCGAACCTGCCGGTTCACCTTGTTGAGCCCGCCGCCGATGCTCGATTCATCGATCGCGTACTGAACGCCGGTCCACTTGTCGATGATCGAGAAGCGGATCGGGCCGGACTTGAAGATGGCGCCGGCTGCCGCCGTTCCCTTGGGCGCATTGGCAACCTGGATGTGCGTGGTCTTCTCTTGCGCGGAATTGAGCGAGCCGTTTGCGAACACGGCAAGTCCGTGGCCGATCACCAGCGTCGCCTGCCCTTCGAGGCCCTTGTAGATCACGCCGCCCTGATTGTAGAACGCCGAGGTCGTTCCGCCGGTGCCGTCGGATACGGTGCGGCTGCCGATCTTGTTGTTGAAGTCGATGTAGTAACCATCGAAATCGAGGCTCAGGCGCGAACCGTGATAGACGAAGCCGGCCTGGTAATTGGTCGAAGTCTGCGGCTGCAGGTTCGAAAGGTCGGGGCGCGCGATGTAGAGCGTGCTCAGGCCGGGGGCGAGGAAGCCCTGAGCATACTGGCCATAGACCGACAGGTTCGACAGCACCGAATAATTGATCGTCGCGTACGTCAGGTTCTTGCTGTTCGTCTGACTCAGGCGCTGCGCATAGCGGGTCTTCTGGTTGTAGAGCGCGTCGATCTTGCGCGTGAAATCGACATGCTTGAACCCGGGGGTGATCGTCAGGCCGGGCAGCGGGCGCAGTTCCAGTTCCGCGAATTCCTCAGCCTGATCGCCGGAGGAGTTCTGGTCGAACTTGACGTACTGCGGTGTCTTTGCGCCAGTGACCGGGTTGGTGACCGACTTCTCGATATAGTTGTAGCCGCCGGTGACGAGATCCACGTCGGTCTGCTGGCGGTACGTATCGTTATGCTCCAGCCACAGGCCTGCGGTCAGCGCACCGAAGCCGAAGTCGTACCTGATCTTGGCGATATCGCCCCAGACGCGGTACTTGTTGGTCTTGGTGTAGCCGGGAATACCGGCGACCTTGGCGCCGCCCGGCGTCAGGACGACTTGGTTGGCGACGTTCAACTGGCTGTTCGGCACGCCGACGAGGTTCGTCGCGGTGTTGCCCGACAGCGTCTCGTTATCGTAGGAATAGGTATAGGCCGTATTCGTGAACGTGGAGTTCGGCGCGAAATTCGCGTCGAGCTTGACGATTTCGAAGTCGGTCGTTTTCGAGGTCGAGTTGTACTTCCAGTAGCTCTGGCTGTTCGGATCGTTGTTCAGGCTGTAATTGCGTCCGTACAGGCGCACCTGATCCAGCGTCGAGCCATCGCTGTCCGGCTGGTTGAAGTGGTTCTTGTTGTAGGTCGAGAGCAGCGTCAGCTTCACGTCAGGGCCGACCGGGATCACGACTTTGCCGAAGAGGTTCTTCTGGTTGTAGCCGCTATAGGTCAGCGCACCGTCGGTCTTGGTGTACTGGCCCGAGAACACCGCTTCGGTGCCGCCGAGCTTTTCGATCGCGCCGGTCTGGATGAGCCCGCGCAGGAGGTAGGTGTTGAAAGTGCCGTAACTGCCCTTCATTTCCACGCCGGGATCGGCACGCGTCTCGCGCGAGAACATGTTCATGTTGCCGCCGAACGTGGCGATGCCAAGCTGGCTGGCGTTGCCGGGACCGCGATCGACCACCAGGGTCTCGACGGTGTTGGACGGGAAGAACGTGTTGGAGTGATGGCTGGGATCGTTGGTATCGCCGAACGGCACGCCATCGTAGGTGATGTTGAATTCACCATCCTTAAAGCCGCGCATGCGCGACTTGGACTCGTTGAGGCCGACGCCGTTGGTGCCGCCGCTGTTGCTCACCGAAGGCGAGATCAGCGCGATCTGGTTGAAATCGACGCTGGCGGGAAGCGAATCCTCGATGAACGAGCGCGACACGATCGAGGCGGGCTGCGTCTGCTTGAGCGACGCGGTGACAGGCGCGATCTCGTTTGCCTTGGTCGCGGTCACCAGAATGGCGGAACCCTCGGCGATGCCGTCGCCGCCATCTGCCGCAGGCGCCTCGTCGGCCCAGGCAGCCTGGGTGGAAAGGGCGATGGCGAGAGCGGCAATGGATGTAAGGCGGCCAGCGCGCAGGCACAAATTCCGGGCTTTCATGAGTGCATTCCCTGAGTGGTGTGATCTTGTGGCCGTGCCGCTAGAGGCCACGCGTGACAGTTCAGGGTAGTGACCGCCGCCAACCTTGCACCGATGCAATGTTGCACAATTATAATTTTTCGCGGCTTGCCGGAGGCCGAGTCAGATCGCTTGCGGCAAGGCCTCGCCGGGAATTCTCACCCGCACTTCCAGCCCCGGCATCGCGTCCGCCAGGTCGAGGCTGCCTTTGTGAAAGCGAGCGATGGCGCTCGCGATCGCCAGACCCAGTCCGCTGCCCTTGGACGGGGAAACCGCGAGGCCGCGCTCGAACGGCTGCGTAACGCGCGCGAATTCGTCTTCTGGCAAGCCGGGGCCGTCGTCGCGCACCGTGATCGTCGCGCCGTCCCCGACGCTTTCGAGCGAGATCGTGACGTTGGTTCCCGTGGGAGTGTGCGTGGCCGCATTCTCAAGCAGGTTCACCAGCAACTGATTCAGAAGGTCCGGATCGCCGTCGATGGCGACCTCCTCCAGGCTCTCCACCCGAAGCGATCCGCCGCGATCGGTGATCACCGGCTCCATCGTATCCGCAATGTCCCTGATCAGCGGGCGCAGCGCGATTCTTCCCATGACCGTGGGATGCTGCCCGGTCTCGATCTCGGCCAGGCGCAGCAGCGCGTCGAAGATATTGATGATGGAGCCGCACTCACGTTCCGCCCTGTCCAGCAGAGAGGGGAAGGCCGATTGGTCGTCGCGCGATGCCTTTTCGAGGAGGCTGCGCAGGCGCATCAGGGGTGTGCGCAGGTCATGCGCCAGATTGCTGGAAAACAACTGCTGCGCGCGGACCAGCTCCGCCATGTGATCCAGCATCTGGTTGAGACTTTGCGCCTGCACCGCGAACATGCCGTCAAGCCGCTCCATCGGAATGCGGCGGGACAAGTCGCCCGCGGCGATGGCGGCGGCGGTATCCTGCGTTTCCGAAAGCCGCCGGGCCGTCAGCCGCGCGACCAGCAATGTCGCCGAGACGCCGAGCACCAGCGCCACCAGCGAAATCGCGACGACCGCCATGGGCAGGATCGCATGCAGCCCCCTGACCGCCTCCAGATGCTGGACGACCACGAACAGGCCTCCGGCATCGAGCCGCGTCGCCAGTGCCCTGCCCGCCTCCTTGTGATGCCCGCCCGCCGTATATTGCACCTCGGAGAAGCCCGATGGCGGCGGCACGATGTCCAGCCTTCCCGCCAGACGGCGCCCGTTGCGGTCGAACAGGACATACGTGCGCTCGCTGAAGACCTTGCGCTGGCTCCATTCGAGGATCTTGGCCTTCAGAATTGCTTCCTGCGCGGGATTGCCCCTGAGGTTCGAGACGTACTTGCGGGTATGGTATAGCAGCGATTCGTCGATCCGGTTCGATACTGAATTGTCGGCAAGGCTGAACCCGACGATGCCGGTGACGATCATCGCCAGCGCAAAGGCGAGACCGACCTGGATCGCCAGTCGACCCAGCGTCGCCGGTCCACGCATGATCGAGTTCACGTGCAGCGCTCAGTGCGTAGCACATAGCCTGCACCGCGCTGCGTATCGATAGGATCGCAGCCGATTTCCTGCAGGGCCGTGCGCAACCGGCTCATGTTGCTTTCCACGATGTTGGTCGTGGTCGAAAACGAATAGGACCACACTGCCTCCAGCAGCATGGTGCGCGTGACGATGCGATCCGCGTTGTGCATGAGGTGGGCCAGCAGGGAATATTGCTTGCGGTTCAGGATCATCGAACTTGCACCGTAGGCTACGCTGTGGCTGGCGACGTCCAGCTTCAGTGCCCCGATCTGCAGGATCGCCTTCCCCGCTTGCGGGGTGCCGCGGCGGACGATCGCCTGAAGGCGGGCATCCAGTTCGTCCATGCTGAACGGCTTGGCAAGGTAGTCGTCCGCCCCGGCCTGCAGCCCCTCGATGCGATTCTTGACCGACCCCAACGCACTCAGCATGAGGATCGGCATCGCACCTCCCTTCGCGCGGACCTGATCGATCACCGAAAGGCCGTTTATATCGGGCAGCATGCGATCGAGCACCACCGCGTCATAGACGCCATCGGCGATCGCCCTGGCCGCATCCGCGCCGGTTACGGCCAGCCTGGCGGTGTGGCCGCCCAGCTTCAGCCCGGAAACGATATGATCTGCGATGAGGGGGTCGTCTTCTACGACTAGAACATGCACGGCGCTTTTCTCCTTGCGCCTGTTCCTCGGAAAACATGACAGGAAAATGACGATCTCCGCCTGTAAGCGGTTCTCGTGCAGGGCGTCGTTGGCTGCCCGAAGCGGAACGGGAAGATGCGGCCTGTCACTCGGACGCTCCGGTCATGCTGCCGATGGCCTTCAAAGCGCCTCATATCTCTCGGCCTGCCGTTGACGTCCCATGAAAATCTGCTGCAGATAGCGAGCGAAGGGGCACTTATGCGCATTGTCATCATCGACGACAGCGGGCTGCGCGCGACCGTGCTCGAGGAGGGGCTGCGCGACGCGGGATATGACGACATCCATATCGTTCCCCCGCGCGGCGCTTTCGTGGCGCGGCTGGAGCGCATGGCGCCCGACGTCGTGCTCATGGACCTCGGCAGCCCCAGCCGCGATACGCTGGAGGAAATGCTCACCGTAAGCCGGGCGCTGGCCCGGCCGATCGCGATGTTCGTCGACCAGTCGGACGAGGCGATGATCGGTGCCGCCATCGACGCGGGCGTCTCCGCCTATGTCGTCGATGGCTTGCGCAAGGAGCGGGTGAAGCCGGTGCTGGAACTGGCGGTCCGGCGTTTCAACGCTTTCTCGCGCATGCAGACCGAGCTTGAGGAGGCGCGCACCGCGCTTGCCGACCGCAAGGTGATCGACCGCGCCAAGTCGATCCTGATGAACCAGCGCGCCTTGTCCGAACAGGACGCCTATGCGCTCCTGCGCTCCACCGCGATGAACCAGGGCAAGAAGATCGCCGAGGTCGCGCAGGCGCTGATTACCGCCAGCGACCTGCTGGGAGGGGTATAATGACGACGAATCTTCGCATCGCCTTCCTGCCGCTCAACGACGTCGCGGTGCTCGCCGCCGCCCGCGAACGCGGCTTTGCCGAGGAGGAGGGCCTTGCGCTCGACCTCGTGCGCACGACGAGCTGGGCGACCTTGCGCGACCGGCTGGTCTACGGACAGGTGCAGGCCGCGCACATGCTGGCGCCGCTGGCGGTGGCGGTGACGCTGGGCCTGAGCCAGCAGCCCGCCGCACTGGCCGCGCCGTTCAAGCTGGGCGTCAACGGCAACATGCTGGTCATGGCGAAGGACTTCGCCGCCGCCCTTGCGCCCGATCCCGCCGCGCGGCTGGCCGACCCGCTGGGCACCGCGCACGACTTCGCCGCTGCAATCGGGCTGTGGCGGCGCAAGCCGATCATCGGCGTCGTCCACCGCTTTTCCAGTCATGCGCTGATGCTCCGCTACTGGCTGGCCAGCGCGGGCATCGATCCCGACCGCGACGTGGTGCTGCGCGTGCTGCCTCCCTCGCTGACGGTCGAGGCGATCCATGCCGGCGAGATCGACGGTTTCATCGCGGGCGAGCCCTGGGGCAGCGCCGCGATCGAGTCCGGACGCGCGGAGGCGGTGGCGATCGGTCAGCGCATCTGGCAGCGCGGGGTGGAGAAAGTGCTGGCCTTCCGCGAACCATGGCTCGAGGAGAACCCCGAGATCACCGACCGCCTGCTGCGCGCGCTCGCCCGCGCCGCCGTCTGGTGCGACGAGCCGGACAACCGCGAGATACTGGCCGACATTCTCGCCGACCCGCGATATGTCGGGCAGCCCTCCGACCTGATCCTACGCACGCTGAGCGGCACGATCGTCCCCAGGGCGGGCGATGCGGCGGTGTCCTGCCCCGACTTCGTGCTGTTCTCCCGCGAGGCGACGCCGTTCCCATGGCGCAGCCAGGCGCTGTGGATCTATTCGCAACTGGTGCGCTGGAACATGGTGGAGCCTTCCGCCGAAACCGAGGCGCAGGCGGCGGCGGTGTTCCGTCCCGACATCTACCGCCGTGCGCTTGCGGGCAGCGACCTGCCGATGCCGGGAGCGAGCATGAAGCTGGAAGGGGCGGTGGATGCGCCGCTCGGCGTGGGTTCGCGCAAGGGCGACCTGCTGCTGGGGCCTGACCGGTTCTTCGACGGCCGCGTGTTCGATCCTGAACGGATCGAGGACTACCTCGCCGGTTTTGCCCGTTAGGATTTTTGGGCAGCATTGAAAATGCGATGACGCTGAAAACGCGTGCAATTTTACGTCTTGCCAGATCTGCGAAATCGCGTGACTATATAGGCGTCTCGCGATGAAGCGCGACCACACCGGATAGGCTGTCCCAAAGACGGGACGCCATCCTCACCGAAATTCGCAGCAAAGCCGCTGACCGGGCTCACCGCAAGGGTGACGTCCGGCCTGCGGCTTTTTTCGTGTCCGCTTTCATGATTTATGGGGGACGTACCATGGCAACCGCATTCTTCCGACCTGACGAAGACAATGACGTGCTTGCGCCCGCGCAGAAGCCCGCCGTCGGCTTCTGGAAGGCCGGCCACACGCCGACTCTGATCGCAGCTTTCCTCTATTTCGACCTCGCCTTCATGGTCTGGGTCCTGCTCGGCCCGCTGGCGCCGGAGATTTCGAAGACTCTCGGGCTCACGCCCGCGCAGAAGGGCCTGATGGTGGCGCTTCCCACGCTGGCGGGCGCTCTCCTGCGCGTCGTCAACGGGCTGCTGGTCGATCGCATCGGGCCGAAGCGCTCGGGCGCGATCAATCAGGTCATCGTCATCACCGGGCTGTTCTTCGCCTGGTCGATGGGCGTCACCAGCTTCGGCGGGACGCTGGCACTGGGCGTGATCCTGGGCTTTGCGGGAGCGAGCTTCGCGATCGCACTGCCGCTCGCCAGCCGCTGGTATCCGGCCGAGCATCAGGGCAAGGCGATGGGCCTGGCGGGCATGGGCAATTCGGGCACCGTCTTCGCCGCGCTCTTCGCGCCGACGCTGGCCAAGATGTTCGGCTGGAACGCGGTGCTGGGCCTTGCCTGCATCCCGCTGACCGTGGTGCTATGCATCTATCTCGCGCTGGCGAAGGACGCACCGAACCAGCCAGCGCCGCGCAAGCTGGTGGACTATGCGGCGCTGCTCAAGCAGGCGGACGCATGGTGGCTGATGGCGTTCTACGCGGTGACTTTCGGTGGTTTCGTGGGGCTTGCCGCGTCGCTGCCGATCTACTTCACCGACCAGTTCGGCCTCAGCACCGTCGTCGCCGGATATTGCACGGCGGGCTGCGTCTTCGCCGGATCGCTGGTCCGTCCGATGGGCGGCGCGCTGGCCGACAAGATCGGCGGCGTGAAGGCGCTGATGATGGTCTATGCGGTCGCGGCCATCGCGCTTGTCGGCGTGTCGCAGGCGCCGAGCCTGATCGCGGCGCTCGGGCTGTTCGTGGTGGCGATGCTGGCGCTCGGCACCGGCAACGGGTCGGTGTTCCAGCTGGTCCCGCAGCGTTTCCAGGCCGAGATCGGCGTGATGACCGGCCTCGTCGGCATGGCGGGCGGTGTCGGCGGGTTCTACCTCGCCAGCTCGCTCGGCCTTGCCAAGCAGTTCACCGGCAGCTTCGCGCCGGGCTTCCTGATCTTTGCCGGCCTTGCGGTCGTGGCTCTCGCCTCGGTGGCGAGCGTCAAGGGCCGCTGGCGCGCGACCTGGAACACCGGCGCGCGCATCTGAGCCGGTAACCGGGGCGGCGGCACCCCAGCGCCGCCGCCCCACTTCCTTTCGTCCTGAGGGGGACGCTTTCACCATGAAAAACATAAGAAAAGCGGCGGCCGTGCTGGTCGTCGGCGGGGTCGCTTGCGCGGGATCGGCGCAGGCCCAGGACATCACCGTCAAGCCGGTCGCCGAGGCGCGGGTACGCTACGAGCATGTCGATCAGGACGGCATCGCCGCCAAGGCCGATGCGCTGACCGTGCGGGTACGCGGCGGCGCGCAGGCCACCAGCGGGGCGCTGAGCGCCACCGTGGTCGCGCAGGGCAACCTCGCCGTGGCCGACGACTACTACGATGGCGTGAACGGTGCGGCCACGCGGCCGCTGGTGGCCGATCCGCAGAACATCGCGCTCTACATCGCGCAGTTGCAGTACAAGGCGAAAGGCGTGACGCTGACCGCCGGGCGCCAGAAGATCGCGCTGGACGACGAGCGCTTCGTCGGCAACGTCGCCTTCCGCGACAATGCGCAGACCTTCGACGCGGTGAGGGCCGAGGTCACCCCGGTCAAGGGCCTGAAACTGGACGTTTCCTACGCCTGGAGCGTGCGCACGATCTGGGGCATCGACGGCAACGCCGCGCGCCAGCAGGCGGTGGGCGGGGACAATCTGCTCGCCAACCTCTCGTGGGAGACACCGCTTGGGGTGCTGACCGGGTTCGCCTACCTCGTCGATCAGGATGAGGCGGCGGTGCAGGCGTTTCGCCTCTCCAGCCAGACATATGGTGCCCGTTTCGCGGGGACTCATGCGTTCGGCAAGGCGGTGAAACTGACTTATCAGGCGAGTTACGCGCGCCAGTCGGACTGGCACCGCAATCCCAGCGACTACAGCGCCGAATACTGGCTGGCCGACGCGACGCTCGACGTGAAGGGTTGGAAGGCCAATGCCGGTTATGAAGTGCTTGGCTCCGACAAGGGCGCGGCGCTGACCAGCTTCCAGACGCCGCTGGGCACCAACTTCAAGTTCCAGGGCTGGGCGGACAAGTTCCTGACGACGCCCGCGAACGGCGTACGCGATCTCTATTTCGGCGGCGGGTACGGTGCGAAACAGATCGGCGCACTGTCCGCCGTCACCCTGCAGGCAACGTGGCACCGCTTCGACAGCGACCGGCTGGACCAGCACTACGGCAACGAAATCAATCTCCTGGCCTCGGCAAAGCTGCGCAAGACGGCGATCGCGCTGCGCTATGCCCACTATGACGCGAAGACCCTCGCGACCGACACCGACAAGGTCTGGGTCCAGTTCGACTGGGCGATTTGACAGGTTCGTTACGGAATCGCTTGAGCCTTCGGGCGATTCCATTTATGTTGCAGTGCAAAGGGCAGCGTTGTCCTTCTTACATCGCCGAAATGTCCCACTGACGGGGCACGTAGGCACCGAATGATGGCAAGGCCGCCATCCTGACTTCCGGTTTCGAACCGGGGGTCTGGATGGCGGCCTTTTCTCGTTTTCAACTCCCTTTCCCATGACATTGCCGGAGTTTCGAACATGGACTTTCAGGACGGGATCGAACCCAATTCCGACTATGACGACGCGCTGATCGTGCCGAGTGACGATGCCAATGGTGATGACAGGCGCGAGCATCTGGTCGTCGTCGGCAACGGCATGGCGGGCTGCCGCGCGGTCGAGGAACTGCTGGCGCGCGATGCGGACCGCTACCGCGTGACGATCTTCGGCGCCGAGCCGCATGTAAACTACAATCGCATCATGCTTTCGCCGGTACTGGCGGGTGAGAAGACCTTCGGGCAGATCGTCATCAATACCCGCGAGTGGTATGACGAGAACGGCATCGACCTCATCACCGCCGATCCCGTCACCGCGATCGACCGGGCGGCGAAGACCGTCACCTCGCGCTCGGGCGGCACGGTGCATTACGACCGCCTGCTGATCGCGACCGGCTCCGATCCGTTCATCATTCCCGTGCCCGGCAAGGATTTGCCCGGCGTGATCTCGTTCCGCGACATGAACGACGTCGATACGATGCTGGCGGCTGCCGAAGCCGGAAAAGCGCAAGGCGGCGGCTCGGCCGTGGTCATCGGCGGCGGCCTGCTGGGCCTCGAGGCGGCGCATGGCCTGACCTTGCGCGGCATGAAGGTCACCGTCATCCACCTCATGTCCACGCTGATGGAGCGCCAGCTGGACGAGGCCGCGGGCTGGCTGCTCAAGTCCGCGCTGGAAGGGCGCGGCCAGACTATCCTGACAGGCGCCGACACCGCCGAGATCTATGGTGAGGGCAAGGTCGAGGGCGTGCGCCTCAAGGACGGGCGCGAGATTCCGGCCAGCCTCGTCGTCATGGCCGTGGGCATCCGTCCCGCCACCGCGCTGGCGCGCGAGGCGGGGCTGGACGTCGGGCGCGGCATCAAGGTCGACGACCACATGGTCACCAGCGACCCCTCGGTGCTCGCGGTCGGCGAATGCGTGGAGCATGACGGCAACGTCTACGGCCTCGTCGCGCCGCTGTGGGACATGTGCCGCAGCCTCGCCGACGGGCTGACCGACCGGCACACCGGCTATCGCGGCTCGGTCACCTCGACCAAGCTGAAGGTCGCCGGGCTCGACGTGTTCTCCGCCGGCGACTTCTCGGGCGGCGAGGGATGCGAGGACATCGTGCTGCGCGATGCCGCGCGCGGGGTCTACAAGCGCGTCGTGGTGAAGGACGACAAGGTCGTCGGCGCCGTACTCTACGGCGATACGGCGGACGGCGGTTGGTACTTCGACCTGCTGAAGAAGGGCGAGGACGTTTCCGAAGTCCGCGACCTGCTGATCTTCGGCCAGGCCTTCGCCTCGGGAGGAGGCGCGCTGGACCCTAAGGGGGCCGTTGCGGCGCTCTCGGACGATGCCGAGATCTGCGGCTGCAACGGCGTCTCCAAGGGCCAGGTCGTCGGTTGCATCGAGGCGGGTGCCTGCAGCCTCGACGCCGTGCGCGCCACCTGCAAGGCTTCGGCCAGCTGCGGGCAGTGCACCGGCCTTGTCGAGAGCCTGCTGGCGCTGACGCTGGGCGAAGAGGTCGAGGCAGGGCCGAAGACCTTGTGCAAGTGCACCAGCTTCACTCACGACGACGTGCGCCGCGAGATCGTGGCGCAGGACATGCGCTCGATCCCCGAAGTGATGCAGAAGCTGCACTGGGCGACGCCGGATGGCTGTTCTTCCTGCCGCCCGGCGCTCAACTACTACCTGCTCTGCGCGCTGCCCGGCGAATACGTGGACGACCAGCAGAGCCGCTTCGTCAACGAGCGTATGCACGCCAACATCCAGAAGGACGGCACGTATTCGGTGGTCCCGCGCATGTGGGGCGGCCTCACCAGCCCGCGCGAGTTGCGCGCGATCGCCGACGTGGTCGAGAAGTACGATGCGCCGATGGTGAAGGTGACCGGTGGCCAGCGCCTCGACATCTTCGGCATCAAGAAGGAGGATTTGCCCGCCGTCTGGGCCGATCTCAACGCTGCCGGGATGGTCTCGGGCCATGCCTACGGCAAGTCGCTGCGTACGGTGAAGACCTGCGTGGGTTCGGAATGGTGCCGCTTCGGCACGCAGGATTCGACCGGCCTCGGCGTCAAGACCGAGCGGATGACCTGGGGCAGCTGGATGCCGCACAAGTTCAAGATCGCGGTTTCCGGCTGCCCGCGCAACTGCGCCGAGGCGACGATCAAGGACTTCGGGATTGTCTGCGTGGATTCCGGCTACGAACTGAGCGTGGGCGGAAACGGCGGCATCAAGGTGCGCGCCACCGACTTCCTGTGCAAGGTCGCGACCGAGGAGGAAGCGCTCGAATATTGCGCCGCCTTCATCCAGGTCTACCGCGAGGAAGCGCGCTATCTGGAACGCACCGCACCGTGGATCGAGCGCGTCGGCGTCGACTACGTGAAGTCCCGCGTGGTCGAGGACGAGGCGGGCCGCAAGGCGCTCGCCGCGCGGTTCCTCTATTCGCAGAGCTTCAGCCAGGACGATCCGTGGGCCGAACGCGCCTCGGGCGATCGCGCCGACCTGCACCAGCACCTCCAACCTCTTGCTCTCGAAGCAGCGGAGTGAACGCCATGACCGACTGGATCGATATCGGAACCCTGAGCGACATCCCCCAGCGCGGCGCGCGCACCGTGCGGTTCGAGGGGGAGCCGGAGATCGCCGTCTTCCGCACCGGCGACGACAAGGTCTTCGCGCTCGTCAACGAATGCCCGCACAAGAAGGGGCCGCTCAGCCAGGGCATCGTCCATGGCCACGCGGTCGCCTGTCCGCTGCACAACTGGAACATCGCGCTGGCGAGCGGCGAGGCGCAAGGGGCGGACAGCGGCTGCACCCCGACCATTGCCGTGCGTGAGGAGAACGGTCGCATCCTGCTGGCGCGTCCCGAAGTGATGAGGGACGCGGCCTGATGCGCGAGGCGGTCCGCACGACCTGCGCCTATTGCGGCGTCGGCTGCGGCATCTCGGCCACCCCCACGGGTGCGCGCGAGGTGACGATCCGGGGGGACGAGGCACACCCGGCGAATGCGGGGCGCCTCTGCTCCAAGGGTACGCATCTGGGCGAGACGGTCGGGCTGACCGGCCGCCTTCTCCACCCGATGATCGGCGACAAGCGCGTACGCTGGGACAAGGCGCTGGACCTCGTCGCCAAGCGCTTTCGCGACACCATCGCCCGCCATGGGCCGGACAGCGTGGCGTTCTATGTCTCCGGCCAGTTGCTGACCGAGGACTACTACGTCGCCAACAAGCTGATGAAGGGCTTCATCGGTTCAGCCAACATCGACACCAATTCCCGCCTGTGCATGTCGAGCGCGGTCGCCGGCCACACCCGCGCCTTCGGCGAGGACGTGGTGCCCGCTACCTACGAGGATCTGGACAAGGCCGACCTCGTCGTGCTGGTCGGTTCGAACACGGCATGGTGCCATCCGATCGTCTACCAGCGCATCCAGGCGGCGCGTGCAGAGTGGGGCACGAAGCTGATCGTCATCGACCCGCGCCGCACAGAAACCTGCGAAGGCGCCGACCTGCACCTGCCGCTGCGCCCCGGCAGCGACGTGGCGCTGATGAACGGGCTGCTGGCATGGCTCGCCGAGCAGGGCATGGTCGACAAGGCGTTCATGGCTGCCCACGTCGATGCGCCCGAGGGTTTCTGGGAGCACCTTGCGACCGGCCATGACGTGTGGACCACGGCGCAGACCTGTGACCTCGATCCCGCGCTGCTGCTGCAGTTCTACGAGATGTTTGCCGCGAACCCGCGCACGGTCACGATGTTCAGCCAGGGGATCAACCAGTCGATCCGCGGCACCGACCAGGTCAACGCGATCATCAACCTGCATCTTGCGACGGGGCGGATCGGCCAGCCGGGCGCGGCGCCGTTCTCGATCACCGGGCAGCCCAATGCGATGGGCGGGCGCGAGGTCGGCGGGCTCGCCTCGACGCTGGCTGCGCACATGGACTTCGCGGCCGAGAACGTCGCGCGCGTCGGCCGCTTCTGGGCCGCGCCGACGATGGCGACGAAGCCGGGTCTCAAAGCAGTGGACCTGTTCCGCGCGATCGGCGAGGGGCGGATCAAGGCGCTGTGGGTCATGGCGACCAACCCCGCCGTCTCGCTGCCCGACGCGGGCAACGTGCGTGCGGCGCTGGAGAAATGCCCCTTCGTCGTCGTCTCCGACGTCATCGCGAACACGGACACCACCGCCTATGCCCATGTGCGCCTCCCCGCCGCCGCATGGGGCGAGAAGGACGGCACCGTCACCAATTCGGAGCGCACCATCAGCCGCCAGCGTCCGTTCATGGACCTGCCCGGAGAGGCCAAGCCGGACTGGTGGATCGTCAAGGAAGTGGGCCGCCGGATGGGCTGGGGGAGCGCCTTCGCCTATGACACCCCCGCCGACATCTGGCGCGAACATGCGCGCCTCACGGCCTATCAGAATGATGGCGCGCGCGTCCTGAACCTCGCTGCCCACGCCGCGATCGGCAACCTTGCCTATGATGCAATGGAGCCGTTCCGCTGGGGTGGTACACCGTTCGCCGACGGTCGCTTCCCGACGCCGAGCGGACGCGCGCGGATGGTCAAGGTCGGGCAGATGGACCTGCAGGCCCCGCTCGCCGACTGGCCGTTGACGCTCAACACCGGACGCTACCGCGACCAGTGGCACACGATGACGCGCACCGGGCTCGCCCCCAAGCTGGCGCGCCACCGCGAGGAACCGCTGGTCGAGGTTCATCCCGCCGACGCCCTCGCGCTGGACCTGAAGGACGGCGATCTCGCCCGCGTCTCGACCCCGCAGGGCAACAGCACCTTCCGCGTGCTGCTCAGCGACGGCCAGCGTTCGGGCGAGATATTCACGCCGATCCACTGGACCGACCAGATTTCCACCGGCGGCCGCACCGGCCTGCTGCCGCGCCCGCTGGTCGATCCGCACTCCGGCCAGCCCGGCTTCAAGTCCACCCCCGCCGCGCTCGCCAAAGTCGAGACCGAATGGAAGGGCTTCCTCATCCTGCGCGGCGATGAACCCGCCCGCGTGCCCTGCCTGTGGGCGACACGCGTGGCGGTGCCGGGCGGCGCGCTCTACGAGATCGCGGGCAATGGCGATGCCGCGCGCATCGAAGCCTGCCTGCCCAAGGGCGAGCGCATCGAGGCCATCGACCACACCCGAGGCTCGCGCCGCATCGCGGTGATCGTCGAGGGCAGGCTGGCGGGCGTGCTGTTCCTCACCCGCACCGGCCTGCTGCCTTCGCGCGACTGGCTGATCGGGCAACTCGCGGTCGGCGACGTAGGCGCCACCGTGCTCGCCGCGCGCGGCCCCGGCAGCCAGCCGGACAAGGGCGCGACCGTCTGCGTCTGCTTCGACATCGGCCTCAACCAGATCGTCGCCGCCATTCGCGAACAGGCGCTGGTGGACGTTCCCGCCATCGGCAGGGCGCTGGGCGCAGGCACAAATTGCGGGTCGTGCCGCCCTGCCCTCGCCAAAATTCTTGCACAGACCAATACGCCACAGGCCAACGAGGAGGTTCTCGATGCAGCCGAATGAACTGATCTCCCCCGGTGAAGTCTGGCTGGTCGGCGCCGGGCCGGGCGACCCGGATCTTTTGACCCGCAAGGCGGAAAAGCTCATCGCGGCGGCCGACGTCGTTTTCCACGACGCGCTCGTCGGCCCCGGCGTGCTCGATCTCATCCCTGCCCGCACGGACCGCGTCAGCGTGGGCAAGCGCTCGGGCCGCCACTCCCGCGATCAGCAGAGCATCGATGAGATGCTCGTCGCAGCCGCGCTTGCCGGTAAGCGCGTGGTGCGGCTCAAGGGCGGCGACCCGGCCATGTTCGCCCGTGCGACCGAAGAGATGACGGCCTTGCGCAAGGTCGGCGTGCGGGTGCGCATCTGTCCGGGCATCACCGCCGCCAGCGCCGTTGCGGCATCGGCCGGGCTGTCGCTGTCCCTACGCGGCATAGCCCGCCGGGTGCAGTTCGTCACGGCCCATAGCCGCAACGGGCAGGCACTCGATCTGGACTGGCCGGCGCTCGCCGATCCCGCCTGCACGCTGGCCGTCTATATGGGCCGGGAAGCGGCACCGGAACTGAGCATGGCGCTCATCGCCGCCGGTCTGCCGGGCTCCACGCCTGCCCTGATCACCTGCGACGCGTCGCTGCCGCAGGAGCAGCAATTGCGCACCCGGCTGGACCTGCTGCCGCTGGTGGCCCAGGCCTTTGCCGAGGACCGCCCCACTCTGATCCTGATCGGAGAGGCCGTCGCGCAGGCCGACGGCACGGTGCCCGTCGGTTCGGCGGTGGCCATGCCCCTGCGCATCGCGGCAGGGGAGTAGGCGAATGGCCACCGCTCCCGAACTGCCCTGCCACGCTGCCGCAACCTTCGATGACGCGCAGGCGATAGTCCGGCAAAGCTGCGCGCCGCTGGGGGTCGAATGGGTCCCGCTGGCGAAGGCCGGTCGCCGGACGCTGGCCGGTGATGCCATCGCGCAGATCGATTCACCAAGGCGGGACAGCGCGGCAATGGACGGTTTCGCCGTCCGGTCCGAGGACTTTGCCGGGGATTTCACCCGCTTCGTGCTGCAGGGAGAGAGCGTGGCCGGGGGAAGCCAGCCGTTGCCATTGCGACCCGGAGCCGCGATGCGCATCTCGACCGGCGCGCCGATACCCTTGGGAGCAGACCGGGTGGTGATGCGCGAACACGCCCGCCTCGACGGCAAAGAGGTGATCCTGCCGCGTACTTCGGGCAAGCCCCATGTCAGGCCGCGCGCATCCGATTTTGCGAAAGGTACGGCGCTGCTCCCGGCAGGCAGCCGGATCGGTCCCCGCGCCATGGTGGTCGCCGCCGCTGCCGATATCGCGAAGCTGCCCGTGTGGCGCCAACCCCGGCTTCGGGTGATGGTCAATGGAGACGAGCTTGTCGTTCCCGGCAATGCCGCACCCGACGTCGATACCATCCCCGACAGCCTGAGCGAAGCCCTGCTGCTGATGGCGCGTCAATGGGGTGCGAAACCGCTCGGCACCTTGCGATCGATGGACCGGGTCGAGGACCTGCGTGCGGCTGCGATGGCGGCGATGGACGGGACGGACCTTATCGTCATCGCGGGCGGCGCCTCGCACGGCCACCGGGATCTGGCACGGAGGGCGCTGATGCCGCTGGGCCTGCGGATGGCCTTTGCCGGTGTGGCGATGAAGCCCGGCAAGCCGCTGTGGTACGGCAAAATCGGCCGGACTCATGTGCTTGGCCTGCCCGGCAATCCGACCGCCGCGCTGACCACTGCCCGCCTCTTTCTGGCGCCCATGATCTGCGCGCTTTCCGGCGCGGGCTTCGATCAGGCTTTGCAGTGGAGCGAGAACCGGCTGCTCCACGATGTGCCGGGCGGAAGCGATCGCGATCAGTTCCTTTGCGCGGCAGGAGACAATGCGGGAGACGGCGTCGCCATCATCGAGCGGCAGGAAGCATCGGCCCAGATGCTGCTCGCCCGCGCCGACCTGCTGGTGGAACGGCGCGCGCATGCGGTGCCCGCGGTTGCGGGCTCCCGGGTGCGATGCCTCCGCTTCTGACGCTGCCGTGCCCGGCGCGATCACGGGCGGGATAAGATTCGTCCGCTCCGGTTCGGACAAGGCGGCGGCATGCTACCATCCACCGCCTAATGCGCGGACAAGGTCCACCGCGGCGACGAACTGGCGTGTCCGCACGTCGAGGGCGGCCTGCTGCGCCTGAAACAGGGAAGTCTGGGCGGTGACCACATCCAGATAATTCGTGGTTCCTGCACGATAGAGATCGCTCGCCGCATTCGACGTCTGCGTCGCGGCGGCAACGGTCGTGTCGTTGAACACGCGCTCCTTCGCAAGATCGGACAGCAGCACGCGATTGTCCTCTACCTCGCGAAAGGCGCGGAGCACCGTTCCGCGATACTGCGCGGACATTTCGCGAAAGCGCGCATGCGCCGCATCCAGGTCAGCCTTCAGGCGGCCGCCCTGGAAGATGGGCAGGTTGATGGACGGCCCCAGCGACCAGAGGATGTCGCTGGTCTTGAAGGGATCGCTGCCTGCGCTCTGGAACCCGCCCAGCGCGTTGAAGCTGATAGAGGGGTAGAACGCCGCGCGCGCGACGCCGATCCCGGCATTGGCCGAGGCCATCGCTCGTTCGGCCGAGGCGATGTCGGGGCGGCGTTGCAGCAGTTCCGAGGGCACCCCTTCCGGAACGGTGGGCAGTGCCGGCGGAAGATCGGCCGGGGTAACTGCGAAGTCGCTCGGCATGGCGCCGACAAGGACGGCGATCGCATCCACCAGCAGCGCGCGGCGGCTGTGCACCTCGGTCAGCGCGGCCTGCGCGGTGCCCAGCTGCGCTTCCGCCCGCGACACGTCCATCTGCGCCGCCAGCTTGCCGCGATAGAGAATGGCGGTCAGGTCGCGGCTCTTGCGATAGAGCGCTACCGTATCGTCGAGCAGCCGGGTCTGGGCATCGAGACCGCGCAGCTGGAAATAGCTGTCGGCAAGCTGGGCCTGCAGGCTCAGCTGCGCCGCCGCGCGATCCGCGTCGCTGGCCTGCGCCATCGCCTTGCGGCTGGTGAGCTGGTTGCGCAGCTTGCCCCACAAGTCCAGTTCGTAGCCCACCACGCCGTTGGCCTGGTCGGCGCTGTAGACGTCGGGCTGTCCCGAGCCGCGCAGGGGCTTGTCCGCCGACTGCCGGTTGCGGGTGGCGCTGCCCTGCAGGCTTGCCGAAGGAAGAAGCGCGCCGCGTGCCTGCCGGGCATAGGCGCTGGCCTGGTCGTAGCGGGCGACGGCGGCCTGCAGGTCGGGATTGTCGGCGGTCAGGCGGGCCTCGAAGGCATTGAGCGCAGGATCGCCGAATGCCTCCCACCATGCCCCGCGCGGCGCGGCATCGGCGGGCGCCGCCTCGCTCCATCCGGGCAGCGGGGTGAAATGGTCCGGCACCGGCATGGTGGGGGGGTGATATGCCGGTGCCAGGTTGCAGCCCGCCAGCGATGACGCGGCGAGGAGGGTAAGGCCGAAGCGCAGCCTGCGGGCAAGGCCGGTCATGCGCCGGCCTTCGTCTTGGCGGGAGCGGCGATCCGCACCGCGTCGCCGGTGCGCAGCGTTTCGGGCGGGGTGTCGACGATGCGGTCGGAGGGCGACAGCCCGGCGACGACATCGACGGCATCGCCGTAGTCGCGGCCCAGCTTGACGTCGCGGATCACCGCCTTGTTGCCGGGGCCGACGATGGCGACGGCGCTGCCGGCGTTGCGCACGATCAGCGCGGTCGCGGGAATGCGGATGGCGTTGCTTGCCGCCGCCGGTTCATCGAAGGTCACCTGGCAATAGGCGCCGGCGCCCACGTTGCCGGGATTGGCCGCCTGCAGCTGCACCAGCATGGTGCGCGCCGCCGGGTCCAGGGCGTGGGAAATCGCCGCCACGCTGGCTTTCAGCGTCTGTCCGGGTTGTTCGGGCAGCGTGAACGTCGCCTGCTGCCCGACCTTGAGCTTGGCCGCCAGCGTCTGCGGCACCTGCACGTAGATGCGCAGCTTGCGCAAGTCGGCGACCTCGAACAGTTCCTGCCCGTTCGATCCGGCGGTGATGAGCGCGCCGATATCGGTCTTGCGCGCGGTCACGATGCCGTCGAACGGCGCGGCGATGCGCTTGTAGGCGGACAGGGCCTCAATCCCGCGCACTTTGGCCTGAAGCGCGGAGACGACCGCGCGCTTGGCCTCGCGGTCGCCCGCCTTCTCGTCCACCACCTGCTGCGCAACGGCGCCGGTCTGGCTCAGGTCGGACCAGCGCGTGGCGGTCAGCGTGGCCAGGCGGTAGTTCGCCTGGGCCATCGCCAGATCGCCGCGCGCGGCGGCCAGCTGCTGGTCGAGGTCGGGCGCATCGACGACGGCCAGCGTCTGCCCGGCGTGGACCGGCGCGCCGATATCGACGCTCCACGATTTCAGGTAGCCGTCCACCCGCGCATAGAGCTGCGCCTTCTGGAAGGGCTGGATCGTCCCCGGCAGGCTGATCGCGCTGGCTTGTCCGACCTGCGGCTTCGCGAGGTTCACGGTGGGCACCGCGTTGCTGCCCGACCACTGCGCGTTGGCGCTTGCCGAACCGGCGCGGGTGATCAGGCCGGAGGCGGCGATCACGATCGCCAACGCAGCTCCTGTCGCTCCCGCGATCAGGAGGAAGCGGCGGCTGGGCGTCTTTGGGGTGATGGATGGAGTGGACATGATGGCTCTCAGATGGTGGCGGGTTCGGGAGCGATGCCCGAAGTATCGCGCTTGATGACCTTGCCTGCGCCGTGGACGATGGCGAAGAGCGTGGGAACGAGGACGAGCGTGGCGCACGTGGCGAACAGCAGCCCGCCGATCACCGCGCGGCCCAGCGGCATGTTCTGGCCCGGCTCGATCGCCATCGGGATCATGCCCAGGATCATCGCGCTGGCGGTCATCAGCACCGGGCGGAAGCGCGCGGCGCCCGCTTCCATGGCCGCCGTCAGCGGCGCGGAACCGCCATCCAGACGTTCACGGGCGAAGGCGATCAGCAGGATCGAGTTGGCGGTCGCGACGCCCATGCACAGGATGGCTCCGGTGAGCGCGGGCACCGACATCGTCGTGCCGGTCGCGAACAGCATCCACACGATGCCCGCCAGCGCCGTCGGCAGGCCCAGCACGATCACCAGCGGATCGAGCCAGGACTGGAAGTTGACGACGATCAGCAGGTAGATCAGCAGGATCGCGAAGGCGAGGCCGACGAACAGCTGCGTATAGGCGCTGGTCATCGTCGCGACCTGACCGCGCAGCGCCACGCTCGATCCCTTGGGCAGGGTCTTGGCGGCATCGGCGACGATCTTGTTCACGTCCGCCGCGACGGCACCCAGATCGCGCCCCTGTGGGGTGGCGTAGATGTCGATCACCGGGCGCACGTTGTAGTGCGAGATCAGCGCGTTGTTGGGTGCGCGGCTGATGTCGGCAAGGTTGCGCAGCAGTTCGGGCGTCTGCCCGGCGGAGGCAGTGCTGGGCGTCAGCGGGATGTTCTTCAGCCCGTCGAGCGAGGTGATGTCGCGCTGAGGCATCTGCACGGCGACCGGGTAGGACACGCTGGTCTTGGGATCGAGCCAGTAAGTCGGCGCGACCTGCCCGCTGCCCGAGAACGTCGTAAGCATCGCATTGGCCGTGTCGCGGGCGTTGATCCCCACCGCGCCTGCCATCGAGCGGTCGAGCGACACGCTGAGAGCGGGCTGCTGGAAGGCCTGCTGGATACGGGCGTCGGCGACGCCGGGTATCTTGCGGATGCGGGCGAGCAGCGCGGTGGCATAAGCGCGATTGGCGGCAAGGTCGCTGCCGACGATCTGGAGGTCGATCGGCGCAGGTGTGCCGAAGTTCAGGATCTGGCTGACCATGTCGGCGGGCAGGAAAGCGAAATCGACGCCGGGGAAGCGGCGCGGCAGTTCCTCGCGCAGGGTCTTCACGTAGTCCGCCGTCTCGCCGTGCTCCGGCGCCAGGCTGACCTGGATGCTGGCGTCCTCGGTGCCGATGGTGCCGGCGTTGTCGTAGGCCATGTTGATGCCGCTGACGCTGAGGCCGATGTTGCTGACGACGCCCGCGACCTCGCCATGTGGCAGGATATCGCGGATGGCGGTGCTGACCTGGTCGGCGGTGCGCGTGGTCGCCTCGATCCGGGTGCCGGTCTGGGCGCGCATGTGGATGCGAATCTGGCCGCCGTCGACTTGCGGGAAGAAGTCCTGTCCCAGCAGCGGGTACAGGCACAGCGACAGCAGCGACAGGCCAATGAAGCCGATCACCACCGGACGGCGGCGACCGAGCGCGAGTTCGAGCAGGCCCAGGTAATAGGCGCGCAGCGTCTCGAACCCGGCCTCGAACCGGCGCTGGGCGCGCTGAAGGGTCTGCGAGATCCGGCCGCCGGTCGGCGCCTCGCCGTGACGGATCGGCTTGAGCAGGCGGTCGGCCATCGCCGGGACCAGCGTGCGCGACAGCAGGTAGGAGGCGATCAGCGCGAACACCACCGCTTCCGCCAGCGGACGGAACAGGCTGCCGGACACGCCGTTCAGCCAAAACATCGGCACGAAGGCGATGCAGATGCACAGCAGCGAGACGGTGGCGGGCTGGACGATCTGTTCTGAGCCGTACAGCACCGCATCGCGCACGTCCTCGCCGCCTTCGAGATGGGCGTTGATGTTTTCGATCGTCACCGTGGCGTCGTCGACGAGGATGCCCACCGCCAGCGCCAGGCCGCCCAGGGTCATCACGTTGATCGTCTGCCCCAGCACCGCCAGCGTGCCCAGCGAGGCCAGGATCGACAGCGGGATCGAGACGAGGATGATCAGCGTCGAGCGCCAGTTGCCCAGGAAGATCAGGATCATCAGCCCGGTCAGCGCGGCGGCGATCACGCCTTCGCGCACCACGCCCGACACCGCGCTGGTGACGAACACCGACTGGTCGCCGGTGGCCAGCAGGTTCAGTCCGGCAGGCAGGGTATCGCGGATGGCGGGGAGCAGGCCGGTGACGCCGTTGATCACGTCGAGCGTGGAGGTCGCGCCGGACTTGATGATGCTGAGCAGCACCGCGTTGCCGCCGTCGACGTGGACCACGTTGGTCTGCGGCGGGTTGCCGTCATGCACGAAGGCGACGTCGCGCATGTAGACGGTGGCGCCGTTGACGGTCTTGATCGGCAGGTCGTTGAACTTGGCCATCGCATCGGGCGAGGCGTTCAGGTTGATGGTGTATTCCAGATTGCCGATCTTCTGCGTGCCCGCCGGAATGATCAGGTTCTGGCTGGCCAGCGCGGCGGTGACGTCGTTGGCCGAAAGGCCGTACTGCTGCAGCGCCTGCGGATTGAGGTCGGCCTGCACCTGGCGCACCTTGCCGCCGTAGGGCAGCGGCACCGACGCCCCCGCGACCGAGGCGAGCTGCGGGCGGATGAACGCGGAGGCCTGGTCGAACAGCGTCGTGTCCGGCAGCGTCTTGGACGACAGCGCCAGCTGCAGCACCGGCACGCTCGATGCGTCGAAGCTCAGGATGGTCGGGGAGGTGATGCCGGCGGGCATCTGCTTGAGCACCGTCTGCGAGGTCGCGGTGACCTGCGCCAGCGCGGCGTTGATGTCGACCGAGGGCTGGAAGTAGATCTTCACGATGCCGTAGCCGGGCAGCGACTGCGATTCGACATGCTCGATATTGTTGACGCTGCCGGTCAGCGCGCGCTCGTAGAACGTGACGATGCGCCCGGACATCTGGTCGGGCGAGAGGCCGTTGTAGCTGAAGACCGCGCTGACCACCGGCACGTTGACCGAGGGAAAGATGTCGACCGGGGTGCGCACCACCGCCGAAAGACCGTAGATCAGGATGAGGATCGCGAGAACAACGACCGTATAGGGCCGGTGCAGCGCGAGCTTGATGATGTTTTTCATGCAGCGTCCGTGGAGTCGTCCTGCCGGGTGGGGTGCCGGGCTGCGGAAGGATAGCGGCTCGCGTGGGCCACGAGCTCGACCAGGAAAGTGTTCAGCGCGCCGTTCGTGGGGTCAGGCCCGTCCCACAGCGCGAAAGTGCGGATGTCGAAGGAGAGGTCGCGCAGCACGCGGATCATCTCGTGAAAGGCGCGCCCCTCGGGATCGTCCTCGTCGCGGTGCTGGACGAAGCGCAGCGAGGCGGGCGCCGCGCGCATCACCCGCGGCAGGGCGGGACGGGGAAGATCGACGACGATCGCGCCCGCACCCGGCGCCCGGCCCTGCAGCACCAGATCGAGCGCGACGTGCCCGGCGCTTCCCGCGCCGACCAGCACGACTTGTCCGAAGGTCAGCCCCATTTCGTCGATCCGCGCCCGGATCAGCGCGATCAGCGCGGCGTCGGCGCTAGATTTCCGTTCCGTCAGGATCGCCGCGAAAGCGGCGCGGGGCACCGCTTCGTGCCAACCCGGCACGAATGCGGCCATGTCGGATCGGTCGGCGCCCTGCAGGATGACGATCAGCGCTTCCGGCCCCACGCGGGGCAGGTGAAGCATATGCCATACCGGCTCGGGGCTATCCGGGATATCCATGGGCGGCTGGATGCCCGCACTTGCAGCATTACTCCAACTCATTCTAAAAATTCGTACATGCACAATGTGAATGAAGAGCGGACCGGCGCCCGGCTCGACCTGAACCTGCTGATGGTCTTCGAGGCGATATTGCGCGAACGCAGCGTCACCCGCGCCGCCGCCCGCCTAGGCCTGAGCCAGCCGGCGATCAGCCACGCGCTCAACCGCCTGCGCCATCTGCTCGGCGATCAGGTCTTCGTCCGCACGCCGCAGGGGATGCTGCCGACGCCGCGCGGGGAGCGTTTGGCGGAACCCGTTCGCCATGCCCTGCTCGAACTGCGCACCGCCCTGGAAACCGAGCACTTCGCGCCCGAGGAGACGCATCACCGCTTCGTCGTCGCGGTCAACAACCATGCCGCGATCGCGCTGGTCGGGCCGATCCTGCAGAAGGTGGCGGCGATGGCGCCGCACATCCGCCTGCGCTTCGTGCCGAGCGGCACTCTGGACGTCGCCGACCTGCTCGACCGCGCGGAACTGGATCTTGCACTGGTCGCGCGGCCTCCGGCCCAAGCCCGTTTCCACGCACGCGAACTCATCGACGATCAGTTCGTGGGACTGGTGCGCCGGGGCCATCCGGTCCTCGGATCGCGGATGGACGCCGCCGCCTTCGCGGCGCTACCCCACCTTGCAATCTCGTCGAGCGGCGACGATCTGAGCGCCATGGATGCAGGTCTCGCGGAAATGGACCTCGAACGCGCCGTCCGCGTGGAGGCGCCTTACCTGTCGATCGGCGCCATCCTCATGCAGTCGGACATGATCGCCGTCACGGCGCGGCATATCGGCGAGGAATTCCGCCGCGCCTATGCGGTGCAACTGGTCGAACTGCCGATCCAGCCGGAGCCCTTGCGCAGCCACATGGTCTGGCATCGGCGGTTCGACGACCACCCTGCGCATCGCTGGCTACGCGAGACGGTTCTGTTCGGGGTCCGCGAACTGGGGCCGCGTTGACGGCCTATCCTGCGGAAACCGGACGCGCACGCATAGACCGCCCAGCGAGGCCGCATCTTCCAGCGTGATCGCCGCCGCATGCCGATCGGCAATGCGCTTGGCGATCGCCAGGCCGAGGCCGCTTCCCGCCACGGTATGTCCGGCACCCCGGAAGAATCGGTCGAACGCGCGTGTACGCTCGGCCTGCGGAATGCCTGGCCCGCTGTCCTCGACCGTCAGGTCGAATGTGCCATTGCCCCGCCACAGTGCCACATCGACCTGCCCTCCGACCGGCGTATAGCGGATCGCGTTGTCGATCAGATTGAGTACGAGCAGCATAAGCTCGTCCCCGTCGCCCGGCACGACAGCCTCGTCATCGTGCACGAGGCCAATGTCGATCCGCTTGGCCTGGGCCAGCGGATCGAGCCGGACGAGCGCTTCGCGCACGATCGTGTTGATCGTGATCGGCCCGCGGCTGGCCACCGAACCCTCCGCATCGAGGCGCGAGGTCGCAAGCAACTGTTCGACCAGCCGCCCGGTCCGCTTCACGCTGGCCTTGAGCGCTTCCAGCCCGTTCCGGCGCTCCGCATCGGATCCTGCCTGCTCTACCATCTGGACCTGCAGTTGCAGTCCGGCCAGCGGCGTGCGCAGTTCGTGCGAGGCGTCGGCCAGGAACCGCTGCTGCGCCCCGGCCGCCCTCCCCAACCGGTTCAACAGGGTGTTGATCGCCTGCACCAGCGGCTGGATTTCCGCTGGCTCGCCAGTGGGGTCGAGCGGATTGAGCCGGTCGATGTGCCGGGCATCCAGTTCGCGCGAGATCCTGTGCAAGGTCCGCAGCCCCGCCGTGACCGCCAGCGGCGTGAAAAGCGCAATGACCACGATCAGCAGGATCAGCGGTGCGACCAGATGCAAGGCACGCTCCCGCGCCAGTGCGCTGCGCTCTTCCAGCGATTGTCCCACCTGGATCGTGTAAGGCCCCGCATGCCGGAGGTACACCTTCCACCGCTCCCCGCCGATCGAGCGGATACCGAAGCCGGGTTGTGTGAAGCGGGGCAGGCCGCGATCAATCGTCGAGCGGTAGATTTCCCGGTCGCCGGTCCATACCTGCAGCAGGAAATCGTCCCTGCCGTGGAACAGCTTGACGTTGATCGCCCTGAAATCCGCGGTCTTGAGCCTTGGCGGAATGCCTGTGGCGATCTGGCGCAGGCGAAGGTCCTGGTAATGTTCGATGGCTGCCCGCTCGACCGCGTAAGTGCCGCCGATGAAGACGACGCTCAGCCCCAGCAGGGGCACAAGCAGCCACAGCAGAAGTCTTTGCTTGATCGACACCAAAGCGGTCAGTCGGCCGGCTCGTCGGCCAGAAAATAGCCGACGCCGCGAATATTGCGGATGGCGTCCGGCGACAGCTTGCGGCGCAGGGCATGTACATGGAATTCCACGGCATTGCTCTCGATCTCGACGTCCCAGCCGTATACGCGGTCGATCAGCTGGTCACGCGAAAGCACTTTGCCGGGCTCCTCCAGAAGCACCGCCAGGAACGCGAGTTCGCGCCCCCGCAGGTTCACCGGTTTGCCGCGATAGGTCACCACCTGCCGCGCGGGGTCGAACACGACCTGCCCGTAGCGGCGCAGCACGCTCGCCCGGCCTTCGCGGCGCCGCCGGACGGCGCGAAGGCGTGCGGCAAGCTCGTCGAGGTCGAAGGGCTTGGGAAGATAGTCGTCAGCCCCGCAGTCCAGACCGGCGATGCGGTCCTGAACGGCATCGCGCGCCGAGAGGATGATGACCGGCGTGTCGTTGCCCCGCCCGCGCATCCAGGACAGCACTTCGAGCCCGGACTTGCCCGGCAGGCCGAGGTCGAGCAGTACCGCCCAGTAATCGTTGGTGCCCAGCGCATGCTCGGCCGCGTCGCCGTCCTCGACCCAATCGACCATGAAGCCATAAGACCGGAAACCGCTGCGGACAGCTTCGCCGATGGTCTGATCATCTTCGACAAGACAGAGACGCATGGCAGACAATCACCAGTCGCACAGAGGCAAATTGCGATGCTGATTAATCCGCCGGCCATTACATAAATATGACGTTTTTGGCAGAATTCTGTACATTGCAGCAATATTGCTTGCACCTCCCGATCGCTAATTTTCGCATAATCCGGCGCGCCTAACCGGCGCCCCCGAACCACCGGACGACGGCTTCGCGATGTGATTCGCCCCGCCCCGTCCGACGCAACTCGGGGGTCAGTTCAATGTCCGGAAACACATCTTGCGCAGGCCGAACGGCACGCGCCGTCATCGTATCCACCCTTCTTTGCGGCACCGCCGTACCGGCACTCGCCGATGACCTCGATACGGGCGAGCACGCCGACATCGTCGTCACTGCGGACGGCAGCGCCGAGAGCCGTGCGCGGCAGAGGGACGCACCCAACATCGTTCAGTCGATCTCGCAGGAAGAGGCGTTTCGCCTGCCCGACCTGAATGCGGGCGAGGCGATCGCCCGCCTGCCGGGCGTCACCATCGGTGCGGACAAGGGTGTCGGCCACTTCGTCAACATCCGCGGGCTCGACGCCGACCTCACCAGCACGACCTTCGGCGGCACGCACCTGCCGCCCCCGGACCCCGTGACCCCGCAAGGTGGCGGCCGCGCCTTCTCGTTCGACGTGATGCCGACCGGCGTGTTCGGCTCGCTCACGCTGACCAAGACCAACCGTCCCGACATGGACGCCGAGGCGCTTGGCGGCACCATCGAAATCTCGCCCAAGGCAATTCCGACCGGCCGCGACCATTTCCTCACCGCCCGCCTGGGTTCGGGCGAGCAGTTGTCGCGCCACACCGGCGTCGTCGACCTGTCCGCTAGCGGCGGCATCCGTTTCGGCGACAAGGACGGCGGCGGGCCGTTCTCGATCGTCGGCTCGCTGGCCTACTACCGTGACGCGCTGGGCATGGACGACCGGCGCACCAGCTACGTCAACAAGGCCTCCGCCCCGGACCTGGCCTGGTCGAGCATGTCGCAGTCCTACAACACGTTCCGCCATGTGACGAAGGGCGGCAGCATCGAGTTCGCCTACGAACCCGATGCCGATACCCGTTTCTATGCCCGCTACCTGAACACCGGCTACCAGGAAGACAACTGGCGCCAGCAGCTTGCGATCAAGACCTCTGGCACGGCGACGGCCAACGCCGACGGCACTTACACCTCGCCGGTCAAGCAACTCGACAAGAGCCTGCGCGACACCCTGCTGAAGGTGAACCTGCAGCTTGCCGAAATCGGTGGCCGCAACAAGCTGGGCGATCTGGCACTCGACTACCATGTGTCCTTCGCGCAGGGGCGCGAGTACCGTCCTTACGACACGATTTCGACTTTCACCTCGAAGCCGGGTTCGGCAAACATCACCTATGGTGATGCAGGCGGGTACTATCCGTCGTACACCGTCACCGGGACCGATCCTTTCGGGACCGGTGGCTACAAGCTCTCCAGCCTGACCAACAACGACAACCTCTATCGTACCCGCGAGTGGTCCGGCGCGGTCAACGCCGCCTTGCCGACCGCGCTGACCGGCGGCGCCAATGAGAGCATCAAGTTCGGTGTCGCCGTGCGACTGCGCACCAACACCCACGTCATCAACCCCTACACGGCCACCGCCTTCCCCTCGACCGGGCTCGCGGTGGTTGCGCCGGGTGCCAATGCGATCGTCGACCAGAGCCATTATTCGAACGGCCCGGACATCGATATCGACGCCATGCGCGGCCTGTGGTCCGGCGGAACCGGCACGGGCTTCGGCAACAATGTTCAGGCCGATGCCTATGCGGGCGGCCTTTCCCGGCAGGACAACCGCGAGAACGTGTTCGCGGGTTACGTGCAGGGCGAGGCCGACTTCGGTGCACTGCATCTGCTCGCCGGTCTGCGCGCCGAGTTCACCGACGCCCGCTACCAGGGCAACACCGGCGTCCCGATCACATCCTCTGCAGCAGCAGGCGGCACGATCACCAACGGCAAGGGTTCGATCCTGGTGCCGACCTCGTCCACGTCGCGCTACACGAACCTCTTTCCTTCGCTTCAGGCCCGTTACGAGTTCTCGCCGAGCCTGATTGCCCGCGCGGTCTACTCCTCGACGATCGCGCGTCCGGGCTTCAACCAGGTCAATCCGTCGGCAACCATCGACGCCGCCAACAACATGGTCACTACCGGTAATCCGAACCTGAAGCCGATCACCGCCAACAGCTTCGATCTTTCTGTTGAGCACTACCTGCCGTTCGGCGGCATCGTCTCGGCGGGCGTATTCGACAAGGAACTGTCGAACTACATCTTTAACCGCACCCAGTCCGGAGGCATCACCGACCCGGTCACCCTTGCCGTGCTTGGCAATCAGGCGACGCCTACCCAGGTCGTCACGTATGCCAATATCTCCCACGCCTGGGTGCGCGGCATCGAGCTGAACTACGACCAGCACCTCTCGTTCCTGCCCGGCCCGCTGTCGAACCTCGGCGTTTCGGGCAACTACACCCTCATCGACTCTTCGGCCGATATTCGTCCCGGCGAGAAGGGACCGCTGCCCGCCAGCTCGAAGCATATCTACAATGCCGCGGTCTACTGGGACGACGGCAAGCTCAACGTGCGCACGGCGATCTCCTATGCGGGGCGAAGCCTCTGGTCGGTCGGCACAACCCGCGCACTCGACCAGTATGCCGAGGCCCGGTTCATGCTCGACATCGGCGCCAGCTACGCCGTGACCGACAATGTCTCGATCTACGCATCGGGCCGCAATCTGCTCAACACCCCCAAGATCCGTTCGGAAGGCACGCGGGACCACACCGTCCAGCACCAGCTTTCCGGATCAGCGGTGTTCGGCGGCGTAAACGTTCAGTTCTGAAGGAGAATACGATATGCGCATGATCCCCTCCCTCCTGCTCGCGGCGGCCACGGCCTGCATCAGCGGTGCAGCCATCGCCGCCCCGGCCGAAAAGCCGGTCTACGAGCAGCTTGCCGTCACCCTGGTCCCCAACATGCCCGAAGGCGACTGGGACCAGCTGGTGACGGACGTGGCACACAACCGCATCTATGTTTCCGGCGAGGACGGCGCGCTCATGGCCGCGTTCAATCTGGAGACCGGGGCGCTCATCGCTTCGGGCGGTGACGTCGTTTCGCCGCACAAGGTCGCCTTCGACCCCAAGACCGGCCATCTCCTGGTGGCCGAAGGCAAGGATGGCACGGTCAAGGTACTGACCACCGACTTCAAGACCGTCGCCTCGATCCCGGTCGGCGCGAAGTCCGACACCGGCGCCATCGATCTCGTCGGCCGCGTCTTCTACGTCAGCGGCCGCGACGGCGATACCGGCTCGCAGATCAGCGCGATCTCGCTCGACACGCTCAAGGTCGTGCGCCGCTTCCCGGTTCCGGCGATGACGCTCAAGGGCCTCGTCCTCGACCGGGCTGGCGGACGTCTTTTCGTCAGCATGCGTGACAAGAACGCGGTCGGCGTCATCGACATCAGAACCGGCACGCTGCGGACCTGGACTTCGCCCAACCTCAACAAGAACGTGCCGCTGGCCTACGACAAGCGCAGCCAGCGCCTGTTTGCCGGTTCGCGCGAACCCGGCCGCCTCGTCGTGCTGGATGCGCGCAGCGGCAAGGAACTCCAGTCGCTGCCGGGCACCGAGACGGCCGACAGCATGTCCTTCGACGAGAAGGGCCGCATCCTGTACGTGTCGGGCGATACCGGCATGAGCCGTTACCGCATCGCCGCCAACGGCAACGCCACCCTGCTGGAAACCGACGCCTCGCTGGTCGGCAAGTCCTCGCTCTACGTGGGCGAGAACCATCGCCTCTACGTGATGCGCCCACGCAAGGGGGAAACCGTCGCCGCGCTGCAGGTCTACGCCATCCACGACTGACAGCCCGTATTCGACAGCCGGTGAAGTATCACACCCCGCCATTCGCAAGAGTGGCGGGGTTAAGGCACATACACCTGAATGAAAATTAGAACAACTCCCCTCATATCGAGAGAGATATTTGATAACAGAGTAATTTACATTTATAGAAAATGTAGTTTATTTCATTTTTATGAAAATATTGAAAATTTATTCAATCATTTTCCTTAAATTATAATTCAAGATAATTCAGCGATAATTTTCCCTCTCTAATGGCGCTCTTCGACAAGCAAGGGGTTGCAGCAGCGGCAGATCCACCGCCGCTGGACAATCACGACATCTCGGAGGCTGTCATCGTGTCGAATAGAAGTTCTGCCCTGCCTCGCGCCCAGCGCGCGGTACTCGTCGCCATGCTCCTGTGTTCGGCGGCCTCGCCCGCGTTCGCAGCGGCCGATGAAGACGAAGCAAACGAGCCGAAGGGCGACATCGTCGTCACCGGCCATGCCGCCACCGACAGCCGTGCCAAGCAGGAAGCCGCGCCCAACATCATCCAGACCGTCTCGGTCGAAGAAGCGCGCCGCCTGCCCGACCTCAACGCCGGCGAGGTCATCTCGCGCCTGCCCGGCGTGACGATCGCGGCGGACAGCGGCGTCGGCCACTGGATCAACATCCGCGGTCTCGATGCCGACCTTACCAGCACCACGCTTGCCGGCACGCACCTGCCGCCGCCAAGCCCCGTCACGCCCCAGGGCGGCGGCCGCGCTTTCGCGTTCGACGCTTTCCCGACCGGCCTCATCGGCTCGGTGACGGTCACCAAGACCAACCGCCCCGACATGGATGCCGAAGCATTGGGCGGCACCATCGAAATCACCCCGAAGAAGCTGGCGCCGAACCAAGGCTACTTCGTGGAAGGCCGCCTGGGTTCGGGCGAGCAGTTTTCCCGCAGCACCGCGATCGCCGACATGGCGGTCAGCGCAGGCATCCGCTTCGGCGGCCATGGTATCGGCGACGGTCCGTTCACCCTGGTCGGCTCACTCGCCTATTATCAGGACGCGCTCGGCACCGACGACCGCCGCGTCTCCTTCGCCAATAAGAGCGGCACCCCGGATCTGGCCTGGTCAGGGGTGACCCAGGCGTACTACCAGTTCCACCGCAAGACCAAGGGCGCCACGATCGAACTCGGCTACGAGCCTGACGTGAACACCCGGCTCTACATCCGCTACGTCAACAGCGGCTACCAGGAAGACATCGCCCGCAACCAGCTTGCGTTCAAGCTGGGCAGCCCGACGGTGACCAACGCAAACGGCTCGCTGACGACGCCCGCGACCCAGTACGACAAGTCGGTCCGCGACATGCTGCAGCGCGTCAGCCTGCACCTCACCGAAGTCGGCGGCCATCACCAGTTTGGCAATCTGGACCTCGCGGCGCGCGCATCCTACGCGCAAGGTCAGGACTACCGCCCCTACGACACGCTTTCCACCTTCAGCAACAAGGCCGCCTCGGGCTCGAGCGTCACCTATGCGGATGCGGGCGGGGAGTTCCCGACCACGACTTTCACCGGCACCGATCCCTTCGGCACCGCGGGCTACAAGCTGTCCAGCGTGACCAACAACAGCCAGATCTATCGTACCCGCGAGTGGTCGGGCGGGATCGACGGCACGCTCGCGACTTCGCTGCTGGGCGGCGAGAACGAGAACATCAAGTTCGGCGTCAACGTCCGTCTGCGCACCAACACGCACGTGTTCAATTCCTACACCTCGACGAGCGTGCCGGTGCTGGACATGGCAAGCGCCGCCCCGGGGCGGAACATCCTGTTCGACCAGAGCCACTATGCAAACGGCCCGAATATCGACATCGACTACATGCGCAGCGTCTGGGCGAACGGCACCGGTCCCGGCTTCAGCAACAACGCTCAGGCCGACGCCTACGCCAGCGGGCAGGCACAGCAGGACAACCGCGAGAACGTCTTCGCCGGCTACGTCCAGGGCGAGACCGACTTCGGTGCGCTGCACCTGCTGGCGGGTCTGCGCGTCGAACACACCGACGCGCGCTACCAGGGCGTTACCAGCGTCCCGATCACGTCCTCGGCGGCCGCAGGCGGTACGATCACCAATGGCAAGGGCTCGATCCTGGTGCCGGTCTCGTCCTCGTCGAGCTACACCAACTTCTTCCCGTCGATCCAGGCACGCTACGAACTGTCGCCCAGCCTGATCGCGCGCGCTTCCTACTCCTCGACGATCGCGCGTCCGGGCTTCAACCAGATCAATCCGTCGGCAACCATCGACGCCGCCAACAACGTCGTCACCACCGGCAATACGAACCTCAAGCCGATCACCGCCAACAGTTTCGACCTCTCGATCGAGCACTACCTGCCGTTCGGCGGCATCATCTCGGCCGGCGCGTTCGACAAGGAGCTGTCGAATTACATTTTCAGCCGGACCCAATTCGGCGGCATCACCGACCCGGTCACCCTCGCTGTGCTCGGCAATCAGGCGACGCCCACACAGGTCATCACCTATGCCAACATATCCCACGCCTGGGTGCGCGGCATCGAGCTGAACTACGACCAGCACCTCTCGTTCCTGCCCGGCCCGCTGTCGAACCTCGGCGTCTCGGCGAACTATGCCTTGATCAAATCGTCGGCGGACATCCGACCCGGCGAGAAGGGCAGCCTTCCGGGTACGTCGAAGCACGTGTACAACGCCGCGGTCTACTGGGACGACGGCAAGCTCAACTTGCGCGCTGCCTTGTCCTATAACGGCCGCAGCCTGCTTTCCGTCGGCGCGACCCGGGCCAAGGACCAGTATCTGGAGGACCGCCTCTCGCTGGATATCGGCGCCAGTTATGCCATCACGGACAATGTGTCGATCTACGCATCGGGCCGCAATCTGCTCAACACCGCGAAGATAAAGAGCGAAGGCGATGCGACCCGCATCACGCAACTGCAGCTTTCCGGCTCGGCAGTAATGGGCGGGGTCAACTTCAAGTTCTGACGCCAGCGGGCCGTTCCGACCGTCGCCGCCAAGGAACGACCGCAACGCGTACGCGGCGACGGAGTCATCCGTCGCCGCGTTTACCGTCTTGCAAGATCGGAAACGCAAAGCCGCCACAAACGCATAGCCATTGCGGCTT
Source organism: Novosphingobium sp. HR1a (assembly GCF_015594425.1). Classification (NCBI taxonomy): domain Bacteria; kingdom Pseudomonadati; phylum Pseudomonadota; class Alphaproteobacteria; order Sphingomonadales; family Sphingomonadaceae; genus Novosphingobium; species Novosphingobium sp. HR1a. The sequence continues at coordinate 84,155 of NZ_JABXWS010000090.1, read as the reverse complement.
CTGAAGCCGTCGCAGTGAAATATAAAACTCGATGTTAACTTAACTCTCCATAACGGATCAAACTGTTATTGCTCGAAATTTCTGTGAGCATCTAAAGCCGCTTGTGCGTGCGACGGACTTTCCCATCTCCCCTAGCCGCAAGTTCGATCAAGCTAATCACAGAAAAAAGGGGCACATCGGATGGCAATCCGGAAACGGCACTTCGCCAAGATCGGACGCGAGCGTCTTCTTCAGAGCGCGGCATCGCTGACGTTTCTCGTCGGTACACGGTCTGCAATGGTCACGATTGCCTCGGCGGGCCTTGTCGCGGGCGCGGGCATGGCCAGCGCGCATACCGATGCCTTGGGCTATCTCGTGTCCGACGGCTCGGCCGCGGGATTGTTCGATGTCCAGATCATCTACGGTAGCTGGCACGGCGGCTCCGTTTCGGCGGAGGGCGCCGTACAGCTCAATCGCGCGGACAGTTCCGCAGTCGGCACGCAGGCATTCTCGATCCTGCTGAGCAACGTCCCCAACGGCACGTTGCCCGCAGGCCTGACGGCAGGGCAGAACTTCTTCTACATCAGCCCGGACGGGAATTCGCTGGTAGCATCCGACAGCGCGAACAACGGCGTCTACAATTTCCAGGCCGCGACCTTCTCTGACATCACCGCGGGGACCTACACGTTCGCTTACGCCAGCACGAGCGGCCTTTCCCAGGTGTGGACGCCGGCCGGGAACGCGATCTCGTCCGGGACTTTTACGGTGACCTCGGACGGCGGCGTGACGGTGCCGGGACAAGCCAACGACATCGACACCGCAAGTCCGAACTACGGTTCGAGCAACCTTGGAACCTCGGTAAACCCGACCTTCGCAGGCGGCACCTTGCTGATCGACCAGAACGGGCAGACCTATCCCAACAGCTTCGCGCTGGACGATACGAACACCAACACCATCGATATGAACGGCAACACGACCGTGCTGTCCGGTGGATTTTCGGATGGCACGGCCGGCACGCCGGGCGTCATCACTTACATCGATTCGGGATCCGGCGGCCAGGTGACGCTCACCGGTGCAAGCGGGTACACCGGCACCACGACGCTCGAATCCGGCACTTTGGCTCTGGCGGGCAACGGCACGCTCGGCGCGGATACGGCATCGACGATCGTGAATGGCGGAACCCTGGACCTCGGCGATACGCAGCAGATCCAGGCGTCGCTCACACAGGGCGGCGGAACGATCCGCAACGGTACGCTATCGGTCGATACCTACACGCTTGCGGGCGGAATCCTCGCCAGCGATGCCTCCGTGGATGCAGGCACGGCGATCGATGCACAGGCGGGGGCGATCGATGGCGCACTGAGCGGCTCGGGCACGTTGACCAAATCCGGCAACGGCACTGTCACGCTCGGTGGAGCGAACAGTTACACCGGCGGCACCGTCGTCAACGGCGGTACACTGGCGCTGGCAGGTGCCGGGACTTTGGGCTCCGGCGACGGTACGACAACGATCAATGGCGGCACCCTGGACCTGGGCGCGGGCAGTCAGAGCCAGGCCACGCTCACGCAGGGCGGCGGAACCGTCCAGAACGGTACGCTCTCGGTCGGCACCTATACGCTGACAGGCGGAACCCTCGCAGGCAATGCGGCCATCGATGCCGACGATATGCTCGACCTCCGGTCCGGGAGCGTCGATGGCGCGCTGTCCGGCACGGCTGGGTTGATAAAGACCGGCTCCGGCGGCGTGATCCTCAAGGGTGCCAACAGCTATACCGGCGATACCGTCATCGATGACGGATCGTTGGTGTTGGCCGGCGCGGGCACCCTCGGTTCGGCCAGCGGTTCGACGGTCATCCACGGCGGCACGCTCGACCTCGGCGGAACGAGCCAGACGCAAGTATCGCTGACGCAGGGCGCGGCCACGATCCTGAACGGGACCTTGGTACTCGATACTTATACCATTGCGGGCGGAACGCTGACGCGAACCGTGGCCGCCAACGTGAGCAGCACTATCGATGCCCGGACCGGCATGATCAACGGCGTGCTGTCGGGTACGGCCGGTCTGATAAAGACCGGGAACGGCGGCGTCACCCTCACCGCAGCGAATACCTACACCGGCGGGACCACGATCGATGCCGGCGCGCTGGTGCTGGCAGATGCCGGTGACATCGTCTCGTCGGTTGCGATCGGCGCGACGGGCACGTTCGACATCAGCGCAGCGGACGGCGATCGCGATCTCGACACGGTAACCGGCGCTGGTGCCATCGCCCTGGGAGACAACACCCTGACGCTCACACAGGCCGGCGGCACTTATGCGGGATCGATCAGCGGTACGGGCGGACTGATACTCTCGGCCGGACAGGGCTACGCCCTGAATGGAAGTAGCACGTATTCGGGCGGCACGGCACTGCTGACCGGCACACTTTCGCTGGGGAACAACGACGCGCTCGGCACGGGCGCGCTGGCGATGAGCGAATTCACCGCCATCAACCTCGTCCAGAGCGGCATGGTCATCGGCAACGATATCACCGTCAGCGGCGATCCGACGATCTTCGTACCCACCGGCGTGACGGCAACCGTCGCAGGAACGATTTCAGACGGCACACAGCCGGGCGACGTCGTCAAGACTGGCGGTGGCACGCTGATTTTCACGGGCAACAACACATATTCCGCCGGCACCACCATTTCCGACGGCACGCTGCAGCTTGGCGATGGCGGGACCAGCGGCGGCATCATCGGCAACGTCCTGAACAACGCAGCCCTGGCGTTCGACCGCGCTGACGCCGTGACGTTCTCCGGGACGATTTCAGGCACCGGCGCAGTCGTGCAGGCCGGTGCGGGCACGACGACGCTTTCCGGCGTCAACACGTATTCCGGCGGCACGACGATCTCGGACGGCACGCTCGTCGGGTCGGCGACCGGCTTCGGCAGCGGTGCGATCCTCGACAACGCCGCACTGGTCGTGACCCAGGGCACTGACGCCACTTTCGCAAACGCGATCAACGGCAACGGCACCTTCACAAAGCAGGGTGCGGGCATGCTGTCCCTGACGGGTACGAGCGGCCTGTCCGGCGCCACCATTCTGGCTGAGGGCGAATTGCGGATCACTGGTTCGCTCGCGGCCTCGTCGGTCTCCCTGGCCAGCGGCACACGCATATCGGGCACCGGAACCGTGGGCGGCATCGTCGCCGCACCGGGTTCGACGATCGCCCCGGGCAATGGCGCGATCGGGACATTGGCCGTGGATGGCAACGTCACGCAGCAATCCGGGTCGATCTATGCGGTTCAGGTCGCCGTGGATGGATCGCTTTCCGACAGGATCACCGCCACGGGCTTTGCGGCAATCGGGAGCGGCGCGACACTGGAGGTGACCAAGACCGACACCGCAACGCCCTATGTGCTTGGCCGGCGCTACACGGTGCTGACGGCGGCTCAAGGCGTGACGGGCACTTACACGCTGACGGGCGATACGGCGGTATCGGCCTTTTACGATCTTACCGTCGGGTACGACGCCAGCAACGTCTACCTCGATGTGGCCCAGACCAGCAGCTTCGTCTCTGCCGCGATCACCCCCAACGAGCGCAGCGTCGCCGGCGCGCTGGATGCACTCGACCCGGCCGTGGGCCTGCGCAACGCCCTGGGCTATCTCCAGACCTTCGAAGAGGCGCGCGGCGCGTTCGGGCAACTTTCAGGCGAAATCCACTCTTCCGCCAAGAGCGCGCTGATCCAAGACAGCCAGTATCTGCGCGATGCGGTGTCGATGCACCTGCGGTCAGGCACCGATGGCCGGGAAACAGAGCGGCCCGGCGTGTCGCTGTGGGGACATGGCTACGGCTCGTGGGGTTCCCTCGCGGGCAATGGCAATGCCGGGGTCCTGCACCGTTCGGCCCGGGGCTTGCTGGTCGGTGTCGATCTGCCTATCGGCGATGTCGCAAGGGCGGGCGTATTGGGCGGCTACAGCCGCTCGAAATTCAACACTGCCGGGCACCGCGATACCGGCCATAGCGACAATTACCACTTGGGCGTCTATGCGGGGACCGGCCTTGCCCCCCTCAACCTGCAGGTCGGCGCGGCTTATACCTGGCACAAGCTCGATGTCGATCGCGCGGTCGGGTTCACCGGCTTCGCCGATGCACTCTCCTCGCGATACAAGGGCAACAGCGCGCAAGTCTTCGGAGAAGCGGGCTATCAAATAGAGGTCAATCATGGGCACTTCGAACCATTTGCCCAGATCAGTCACGTGCGTCTTCATACCGATGGGTTCGCCGAAAATGGCGGCGATGCGGCGCTGATCGGGGAATCGAAAAATACCGAAGTGACCTTTTCGAGCCTGGGCTTGCGCGGCGACCTCGATCTGCCGAGAGAAGGCGCGCTGCATGCGTTCTGGTCGACCGGGTGGAGGCACGCCTTCGGCAACCGTACACCGTTCACCGATCTGCGCTTCGATGCGGGCTCGCAGGTCTTCGGGATATCAGGCACACCGATCGCTCGGAATGCAGCCGTCCTTCAGGCCGGGATCGAAGCGGGCCTGGGGGCTGGCGTCAGCATCGGGGCATCCTATTCGGGCCAGATCGGGCGCAATGTGCAGGATCACGGCGTGAAAGGTAACCTGACGTGGCGCTTCTGACGATGCACGAAGGGCCTTGTCCGTGACGGTTGAGCGCGGTGGCCGTGTCTGCCGGTGGCCTGTTCTGGCCATCGTGGCAGCGCTGTTTCTCACGGGCGGCATGGCCGCTGCCGCGGAACCATCCGCTGCCCCGCCACATGAGCGCCATGGAGACTGGGAGGTCGTCTGCGCCATGGCGGGCAAGGCCACCAAATGCTCGGCAGTGCAGCGACAGGCGACCACGGCGACTTCCGGCCATGAAATGCAGCGCGTGCTCGCGATGGAACTGGTCGCCGTGCCGGATGGGGCAGTGGGCACCCTGCTAACGCCCTTCGGGGTGGATTTGGCTAGCGGCCTCGTTCTCAAACTGAACACATCCGGCCCGCCATTGCCGTTCAAGACCTGCCTGCCCTCCGGCTGCGTGGTCCCGCTGCAATTCGGCAAGGAAGCCGTCCGTTCCTTGCGCAAGGAGACGTTGTTACGCATCTCGTTCGTAACCGCGGGAGATGGGCGTAGGATCGACCTGCCGGTTTCCCTCAAAGGACTTGGTCAAGCGCTCGACAGAGCGAGGGTACTTGCCGGCACAAGCCGCTAACTCATATCTTCGGTAAGGTTTTTCGGCACCCATGCGCCAACTGCCGAGACAAAAGACATTTTAAGGCAGTCTTTCGAACGATCGCAGCATAGGCCCACGAGAAAATCGACGCCTGCCGTGGCAAATCGAGGCGTGCGTCGCGGCTTCACCCCCACCGGAAGCGAAGGTTTCAACTAAGGCTCTCGCGCCGATCTGACGGCGATCCCGAAGCCCAAGCCTCTACGGCCCTGCCGGCCGACGAACGCCATGATGCCGGCGGGTTGGGTGAGAACCTTCAAGGCGCCGTATCTGCCCATCATCCCGGCGCGCTCCTACCGCCAGATTCCAGGTCTTCCTGATCATCGCCGCTACCGCGAGCGCTTGCAAACCCATCAGGGCATCTCCCATCAGTTCGAATCGCGCCCCCCTGCGCCACGCATGGGAGCACCGCCCCTCATCTCGACGACATCGCAACCGCGCGATTTGCCGTCGATCGCCGGATCAAGGAACGCCGGATGACGAATGAGAGGCTGCCTGTCGAGATGTCGCCCTCGTTCCTCAGACCCGGCTAGCCAACGCCACCACCGCGCAGGAAAGCGTCAGCAGCCCGAGCCGCGCCCATGAGGCACCTTCGCCCAGCCACACCACCGCGAGCAGGATCGCACCCATCGGTACCACGGCCGCCATCAGCGGCATCAACAGGCTGAGCGCGGCGCCCTCGTGCAGTAGCAGCGCCAGGCAGTAGAGCGAGACAACGTAGACCGCCGCGCAAAGCAGCGACCAGCCGGGCGAGGTAAACCCGGCGGTGCGCGCCAGCAGCACGCTCCCGCCGATCTGACCGACCACGACCACCACGAACAGCGCGATCGCTCGCGCCGTAAGGCCCGCCGCAATCACTGCGCCGTCAACCCGCCGTCGACGACGAACTCGCCTCCGGTCACGTACTTGGCGCGGTCCGAAATAAGAAACGCGATCATCTCGCCGATGTCGTCGGGCTCGCCCATGCGCTTCATCGGGATCGCCGCGTTGATGGCGTCGTACTGGTCGGGGTTGTCCTCGATCGCGACCTTCTGCATCTCGGTCCAGATTACGCCGGGGTGGACCGAGTTCACGCGGATGCCCTTGGCCGCCACTTCCAGCGCCAGCGCCTTGGAATAGAGCCGCACGCCGCCTTTGCTGGCCGCATAGGCCGAGGCGCCGGCAACGCCGACGAGGCCCGCGATCGACGAGAGGTTGACGATCGAGCCCGATCCCTGCGCCTCCATCACCGGCAGCACCGCGCGGCAGCCGAGGTAGACGCTCTTGAGGTTGACGTCGATCTGGCGGTCCCAGGCGGCGGAGTCGAGGTCGGCGGTCCACTTGAGCACGGCGATGCCGGCATTGTTGACGAGGCCGTCGATGCGGCCGGTCTCGCCGCTGACCTGCGCGATCAGCGCGGCCCAGCCCGCCTCGTCGGTGACGTCCTGCGCGAGGCCGGTGGCAGTCAGGCCCTCGGCGCGCAGTTCCTCGGCGCGGACGGCGGCGGCATCGCCGTCGAGGTCGGTGAGGGTGACGGCATGGCCCTGCCGCGCGAGCAGGCGGGCGGTGGCGAAGCCGAGGCCGCCGGCCGATGCGGCGCCGGTGACGATAATGGTCTTGCTGGTCATGAAGGTCTTCTCCGGGTCAGGCGTTTTTCAGCCAGTCGCAATCGTAGGAACGGTCCTGAGTATCGTGGCGGCCGAGCAGGCAGGCGGCGAGATCGGTGGACAGTATGCCGTCGGCGGCGATGTCCTTGCGCGCCCAGTCGACGAATTCGCTGCGATGGGCGAAGCGCCATTCCGGGCCGGTGGGGGTATCGCGCCGTTCGTAGCGGTCGAGATAGCGACCGCTGATGATGAGGTCGGTCGCCACCCCATCATCAAGGATGCGGTGGAAGGCATAGTAGTAGACTTCGCCAAAGGCGCGGTTCGGGTCGGCCTCGTCGAATTGAATATGGTGCTGGCCGATGATGTGCTGGTTGGCGAGATGCTCTGTCAGCAGGCCTTGCGCGAAGTCCACGAAGTCCGGGCCGCTTCCTGCGAAGATGCCGTAATCGGTGGTTGAATCCGGCCAGAACGTCCCCAGCTGCAGCGCGTGGTCGAGGCGGTCCTGCCCCCGCATGTAGCGCATGGCGAGGTCGCGTATGTCGTCCTTGGCGATGAGCGCGGCGAGCCTGCTGTCGGTATCGGTCATGATGCTGTCCTCTCCCCCGGCGCCCGGGTCTGAACCGGGGCGCCGGGTTTCACGATTACGCCCTGCCGTTCAGAACCGTACGCTGGCCTGCAGTTGCACGGTGCGCGGAAGGTTCACGAAGCCGATCTGGTCGGCGATGCGCGTGGTGCCGGTGTTGGGACCGTCGATGGCGCCGCCGACGATGAACTGGTTCGTCAGATTTTTGCCGATCAGGGCCAGTTCGAAGCGCTCGTCATCGAACTTGACGCGGATGGTGCCGTCCACGGTCAGGTACTTGGCCTGGCCCGAAAGCGGATGCGCGAAGCTGGAGGCGAGGTAGGAACTGGAATAGCGCGTGTCGATCGTCGCGCCCAGCTTTGTGCCGGTGCCGATGTCGGTCTCGTAGCCGATGCCGAACGAGCCGGTCCAGCGCGGCGCGACGGCGGTGGGCGCGCCGCTCAGGTCCTGGCCGGGGGCGGCGGGCGAGTCCGGATTGGGCTGGAACACGGTGTTACAGCCCTGCGCCGCCGTCTGCCCGCCATAGCACGGGGCGATGTATTCGAGGTAGCGCGCCTTGTTGTAGTTGATCGAGCCGTGCAGGTTCAGGCCCGGCACCGCATAAGGCGCGAACTCGAATTCCAGCTCCGCGCCCCTGGTGCGCGCGGCGCCCGCGTTGGTGGTGATGAACGCGAACGTGGCGGGGTTGAAGAAGTCCACCTGCAGGTCGGTGTACTTGTAGCTGTAGACGTCGAAGTTCAGGCGCAGCTGGTTGTCGACCAGCTTGGTCTTGATGCCGACTTCGAAACCGCGCGCCTTTTCTGGCTTGAAGGCGACGTCGCTGGGCACGGTCCCGGCGCTGACAAAACCGGAGTTGGAGAACCCGCCCGACTTGTAAGCGGTCTTGTACGCGCCGTAGACAGTCACGTCGTCGGTCGGCTTCCAGGTCAGGGTGGCTTCGGGCGACCAGTTGTTGAAGGTCTGGTCGGCCGCGATCGTCTTGTTTTCCGGGAACAGGAACTGCAGCGCGGCATTCACGTACGGCTGGACAAGGTAGCTGTCCTTGGTCTCGTGAATGTAGCGCACGCCCGCTGCGGCTTCGAGGTTGGACAGAATCTTCCAGGTCGCCTGACCATAGGCCGACAACGTCTCGCCGTGAGTCTCGGAATGCTTGAAATAGCCGAGGTATTCATACTCGGCCGGCGCGGTCGAATCCGAAACGTTGCCGAACGAGCCGGTCTGGCGGTGGTTGCGGTGGGTCTTCTGGTAATAGGCACCGGCAAGCAGGTTGATCGGCCCGTCGAACTTGGTCTGCGCGCGCAGTTCGCTGGAGAAGGCGTGGAACAACGACCGCTCGGTCGATGGGGCGGCGGCGCTGCTGCTCGACACGAAGGTGCAATCGCAGGCCCACTGGTTGGTGTTGCGGTTGAAGTTGTTGACCCAGGTGATGTCGACGTCCTTCAGCGCATACTCCGCCGTGCCGGTGACCGCCCAGCTGCTGTACTTGTTGTAAAGCGCGCCGTCGTCACGCGACCAAGGGTTGGTGCCGGCAAGGTCTTCGGGGAAGTAGTTCTGGTAGACCTGGAACTTCTTCTCGCACTTGATCGAAGGATTGGTTTCATACGTGCCGCCGACGCAGCCGAAGGGCACGTAGTTCCACGAGTTGTTATTGTTCTTCGAGATCGAGCCGTTGGCTTTGACGGTGAACTTGAAGTCGTTGCCCGGGTCCCAGACCAGCGTGACGCGGCCCAGCAGTTCCTTGTTGCCGGGATTGTCGCCGTCATAGGCAGGCGCGAAGTGCGAGGTGGTGACGCCGGTGGCGATGTCGGTGGTGTTGTAGGTCTTGTCGACCCCGGCATTCTTGAAATAGCCGCCCCACATGTTCGAGGCACGCACCGCGACGCGTAATCCCAACGTGTCGGTCAGCGGGCCGGAGCCGACGAATTCGCCGACCAGTTCCTTGGCGCGGAACTCGTAGCCGAGCTTGGCCTTGAATTCGGGGGTCGAAGTCGGATCGGCGGTACGCAGAGAGATCACGCCCGCCGTGGCGTTCTTGCCGAAGAACAGCGACTGCGGGCCCTTGAGCACCTCGACGCCGTCGAGATCGAGAAAGCCTTCATTGATGACGCGGCCCTGGCCGTAGTAGACGCCGTCCACCACCACCGCGACCGACTGCTCGATGCCGATCGAGGTCGAAGACGAACCGATACCGCGCAAGGTAAGCTGCGCGCCCGAACCGTTCGAGGAGCGGCCGATCGTGAACTGCGGCGTCTGCGTGGAGATCTTCTCCAGGCTGGTCATGTCGTAGCGTTCGAGCGTCTCGGCGCTGAGCGCGGTGACGGCGACAGGCACGTCCTGCAGGCTTTCCGCACGGCGGCGCGCAGTCACGACGATGTCGTTCAGGCCGCCTTCGGCATGCTGCGGGCCGATTGCGGAAGCGGCTTCGGGAGTGGCTGCAGGCGGCGTCGCGCCGGCTGTGGTCGTCGCTGCCTCCTGGGCACCGGCGGATGCGGATGCGAATGTGAATGCCGATGCGAATACCCCGGCCATAAGCGCGGCGCGTGCAGACGGTCCTGCCGTTCCAGACATGAAAAGCTCCTTTCCCCTTTGACCGGAGAAGGGCCTGTTATGACCTGTTCGCCCTCCCGGTTGCCTCTATGCTGAGACCGTCGGCAGAGTACTCCAGTTAAAAAATGCAGCTGACTGCAATTAGTGCTAGGCGCCGCCGCCGAGGGCACGGGTGAGAGCACGGGCTTCGTCGCGCAGTTGCACGCCCAGCTTGCCCTCGGCGTAAGGCAGGACGATCTGGCAGATCGCCAGACGCAGGTGCGCTTCCAGCGCGGCGTCGGCGATCTCGTTCTTGGCCCACAGCAGGATCGTCGCGACCATGCGCATGCAAACCAGGCGCGAAACCAGGCCGACGTCCTCAAGCGCCAGCACCCCCGCTTCGGCCATCGCCCGCAGCGCGCCGCCCGCGAAGCGCTCGTAGACGTCGGGCAGGCCGACAAGGTCGGCGTGCTCGATGAGGATGGGAGCGAGAGCGCGGGCAAGTTCGGGCGCCTCGAAAGTCTTTTCGGCGAGGCGTGCGGGCAGTTCGCGAAAGAACGCCATGCCGTCCCCGCCGCCGTGCACGGAGGCGGCATGGGCGATCGTCTCCTCGCTGCGCTCGCGCACGGTGGCGGCGAACAGGCGGTCCTTCGAGCCGTAGATATTGAACAGCGTCCGTTCGGCCACCCCGGCGGCCTCGGCAATGAGCCGCATCGAAAGCGCCTCGCCGCCGTGCCGGGCCAGCAGTGCGAAGGTCGCAGCCCGCACCCGCTCGCGCCGCTCGCGCTGGCGCGGCGTGAGTCTGCGCCCGATTGTCTGACCATCCGATATTGCGTCCATCACACGACGTTTAAGTCGTAAACGCAAGAACGTCACCATCGAGTGACCGCCATCGAGCCGTGCGGCATACCACATCGTCGGGCCCGGGCACTCACCGTGCCGGGCAGGTTACGCCTTCATCGCGGACACACTTCTCTCCTCTGAAGAAGAGGGGCAAGGGATTGGCAGCGCAGGCATAGCACTACGATAGGTCCGGCCAAGCGGGTTATGGTAGATCACGATATCGATCATCGTTGCCTCTTCAGCAGCAGGTAATTCGGCCGGAAGCGGCTCGCACAGTTCGGCGCGCCCCTGGCAGCAATCCTTGGCCAGACACACCATTCAGTTCGTGCGGCGCGTCGAGGTTGGCGCGCTGAATCTGCTGCCAGCCACGTTTCTCGGAGAACACCAGCCCTGCCTTCACCATCACGGCGAGGTGCGTCGAGAACGTGCTCTGGGCCCGCCCGGATGACTCGACCAGTGCGCAGCCTTAGAGCGATTGATCCCGTGTAACCGGATCGAAAACCGCTCTAACTGGCAGTTCAACGGATCGGGCTTTGCCCGGCCCACCCGGGCAGATGCTGGGCATCCCGTTCACGCGCGAGGATCAGCGCGTGTGCGACCGCCTCTGGATATTCGCTGTCCAGCGCCTTCCTGCGGATGTGATCGCGAAAATAGTCCGCCCAGAGAAATTCGGAATAGGGCGTCTGCGTCTTGGCGAAGCCGCCTGCCTCTCGCACGTCGCCGGCCAGGGAGCGATAGGGATCATCGATCAGCCCCCCGACATGGTGCGGAATATCCTTCCATGGGCAGGGGCGCCCTTCCTCATCATAAGGATGCAGCCAGTTATGCGCGTCCATGAAAGCGAAAAAGCGTTTCTTTGGCAGATGATCGAGCCGGGCGAGGATGGAGATCAGCACCATTTCCACGCCCTCCAGATGCAGCGCCAGCGCAAGATGATGATGATCGACGATCCACGGCCGCTTTTCGGGGCCAATCACCGCCGGGATCATGCGCTCGCCCAGATAGCGCCCGGCTTCGTCGTGCGGCCGCTCACGCCAAGCTCGCGCCTTGCGCTCCACCTCGCGCATGCCGACTGTCATCTGGGTAGGGCGCAGGTCGCTGATCTTCACCGGGTCCAGTATCGGCTGGATGAGGGTCGCGATCGCCATCGTCAGTTCTCCTTCAACGCCAAATCGGCGGCGTCCGCAACGCTATAGGTGCCGGTGGATGCCAGTTCATCCTGTCCGCTCGCACGCAATATTCCGCGCACCCGGTCATGCGCGCGGGCCAGGATGAGGCGACAGTTTATCGTACGCAAGGCCGTGGCAAACTCGCCCAGCGCCTCTACGGCCGTGCTGTCGAGATCGTCGCTCTCCTCCAGGCTCAGGATCAATGTGCCAGGCTTCCTCTGCCGCGCTCTGTCGGCCATGGCCCGCAGCACGCTCTCGGCATTGGCGAAGATCAGCGGAGCGTTGGGCCGGACGATTATGATACCCGGCAGCGCCGATGTGTCGGGATGGCGCTGACGATCGACGAAGTCATGGCCATCACCCACTCGCCCCAGTTCGCTGAAGGACGGATGCGACAGACGATAGAGCAGTTCGACGATCGACAACGCGATGGCCGCCAGCATGCCGTTGAGTACGCCGAGTGCCAGCACGCCCAGTGTTGCCGTCACTGCCACCCACTGGTCCCGCTGGAGGTGGAACAGCCAGAGCAGCGGCGCGGGCGAGAGAGCATGGGTCAGCGCGCCGATCACCACGGCGGCGAGAACCGGCTCCGGAATATGGGCGATGAGCGGCGTCGCGAACAGAGCGAGGGCCAGAAGCGCCAGGCTGGCCGTCAAAGCAGCCATGCGGCCGGTCGCGCCGGCACTCGCATTGGCATTGCCGGCGGAAAAGCCCGCGCCCACCGGCATGCCGTGCGCCAGGGCAGAAAGGCTGTTGGCAAGGCCGAGCCCGGCCAGTTCCCGATTAGGGTTCACGCTGTCGCCATGCGCCAATGCAAGGCCGCGGATGGTGCCCCAGCTTTCGGCAAAAAGGATGAGCGCGATCGGAGCGGCCAACTGGGTCAGGCGCGCCCATGTCGAAAAATCGTCGGGCAGACGTAAATCCGAGAAGGCGAGCGCGACCGGTCCCGCCTCCGCCACGCCCCATGCCGACAGGTCCATGGCTTGCCCCAGTGCGATCCCGGCAAGGATCACCAGCAAGGCAGCAGGAATACGCGGCGCGCGGCGCAGCAAGAGCAAAGCACACAGCGCGCCCACTCCGATCAGGATGCTCGGCCAGTGCCAGCGCCCGACCTGTGCCCCAAGGCCATCGAGCACCGAGAGGATGGAACCCCCATCAACGCGTACACCTGCGATGTTGGGCAATTGCTTGATGATGATCGTGATCGCCAGTCCGAAGGTGAAGCCGCGCAGGACGGGGCGGGAGATGAAGTCGGACAGCCCGCCGACCCGAAAGGCCGCAAGGCCCAGGAATATAACGCCCGCAATCAGCGTGAGCGCCGTCGCCATCATTCCCCTGTCTGCAGCATTTGCATTCAGGCCGATCAGCGCGGCGGCAAGGATCGCGGCCGAGGAGGATGTCGGCGAGACGATGGCATAGCGGCTGCGACCGACGACCAGATAGGCGAGCACACCGGCGATTCCGGCTGCCAGCGCGCGACCGGGGGGCAGGCCCGCTATCCCGGCATAGGCAATCCCTTCGGGCAGGACGAGGCCGGCCACGGATAGCCCAGCCACCACGTTCCGTGCGATCGATTGCTGCATCGCGCTGCCTCCTCCCGGCTATTCCGTGTAATGCCGACATCACCGGGGGGCAATCGCCAGCGCGGATTACGGCCTGCCCAAACCTGGCGATCGAATATCGGTTGCTGCATGACTGCACTGGGCCAGCCAGTTCCGAAGCATTCTACCCGTCTTTCGATGGCGTCATTGCGCAGCACTGCAAGCTGGATATTGTTGTCAACAATGCCGGCGTCGCGCGGTTCGAGATGGCCGATAGCCTGACCCAAGACACCTTCCACAAGCAGTTCAATGTCAATGTGCTCGCCTATTTTCTCCAAGGGTGCGCGCGGTGTCTGAAGCATCAGGGCCGGGTCTGGCCTGAAATCTGCGCCTTGCGGAAGCAGGCGGGGACGTGGTCGTTGGTGATGCCGACGGCCTGCATCCAGGCGTAAACGATCGTCGGCCCGACGAACTTGAAGCCTCGGGCCTTCAGGTCCTTCGAGAGGATCGCCGACAGCGCGGTCTGCGCATCGGTGACCTTGCCCTCGATCGGCGTGCCCGAAGTAAAGGACCAGCAATAGGCGGCGAAATCCTCGCCGCGATCCTGCATCTCGTTGTAGATTTGCGCGCCCCGGATCGTCGCTTCGATCTTGGCTCGTGCCCGGACAATGCCGGGATCGCCCATGAGGCGTTCGATATCCTGCCCGTTGAACAGGGCGACCTTCTGAGGATCGAACCCGGCGAAGGCTGCGCGGAACGCCTCGCGCTTGCGCAGGATGATCTCCCAGGAAAGTCCGGCCTGGAAACCTTCCAGCATCAGCGTCTCCCACAGCATGCGGGAATCGCGTTCGGGCACGCCCCATTCGGTATCGTGGTACTGCTGCATAAGCGGGTTCGATCCCGCCCAGCCGCAGCGTTGCTTGTCGTCCATAGTCGGCTCCTCCTGTCGCGTCACTGATCGACTATACGCGTATCGGCGATTGTCTCTGCAAAGCCGTTGCCGAACAGCGTGGCCGGGGTCTGGAAGCCCGGCCGCGCCTCGCCGCCGATGACCCGCCGTGCCGCTTCCGCCGCGGCGATCGTCGTGAAGGTATAACCGTTTACGGTATCGAGCAGCGAGCGAACCACGGTTCCGTCCCTACCCGTCACTTCCACTGCCGCATGGTAGCGATTGGCTTCGCGCTGTTCCAGCGTGGGACCATCCGGCATTTGCGCCAGATCGCCCTCGGGGAAGGCGCCTTCCGCGACATATACGAACGTCTCGATGTTCGGGATGCCCGTGGAGTGCCAGATCGTGATGAGATCGGGCAGCGTCACCGGGAAGGCCATGGCCGGGCCCTTGCCGAAATCGAAGGCGCGGACCTCATCCGCATTGCGGCCGACCAGCGCGCCGTCGATGCGGTGAAGCGTCTGCGCCGTCACGTTCTCGCTGGCGCTGACCGCCGACCCGCGCGAGAAGCCGCCGGTTACATGCAGCGCGATGCTGAGCCTGATGGGACCGGCAACCCGCTTAGCCGCGTGTCCGGCCAGCGATCCGAGCATTGCCACGCTGCCGCCGCATCCGGGCAACAGCATGATACCCTTCGCCCGGGCCTCAGCATCCAGCGTTTCGGCAAGCCGGTAGCTGTCCATCTCGGCCGCAATGTCGAGATAGTGGACTCCGGCTGCCAGGCATGCACGCATCAGCGGCTCAGCCGTGTGCATGAAAGGCCCGGCGCAGTTCACCAGCACGCCGATGCCGTCCATCGCCGCGTGCGCAGCGGCGCGATCGTCGGCCGTGAACAGCCGGTACTCCGCGCCGAGTTCCGCGGCGAGCAGTTCGAGCCTGCCTTGGTCCTTCACTCGTCCGGCGATCACGAAGTCCAGCCCGTGCGCCTTCGCGTTAGCGCAGACCATGCGCCCGGTGTACCCGGCCGCGCCGTAGATGATCAGTTTCGTCATGTCAGTGCTGCCAGTTCTTGTAGGTGAATTCGAGGCTGTATCCGTCCGGATCGAGCACGTTCGCGGCGTAATAGCGTGGATCGTAATAGAGCCGGGGGCCGGGCGGTCCATTGTCGGTCGCGCCCGCGGCGATGGCGGCGGCATAGGCGGCATCCACCTCCGCTTGCGAACTGGCGATAAAGCCGACATGCGCCGCCTTGCCCTCGACGGTGCCCTCCCGCAACCAGAAAGCCATCCGGTTGTCCTTGCCGAACCCCTTGAGGTCCGGATGCCCGGGAGGGCCGTCCTTTCCATCGTAATCGACCCGCTGCGTGATCCCCAGCGGTGTCAGTACGGCGGTGTAGAAGGCGACCGCGCGATCGAGATCGCTGACCGACAGGAAGACGTGATCGAGCATGTGGCTCTCCCGTTCAGATGATGTAGCCGCCGGCGATTTCGATCGACTGCGCATTGACCCAACGATTGTGATCGGAAAACAGCCCCGCGATGGCACCGCCGACGTCGTCCGGTTCGCCGACCCGGCCGAGCGCGGTCTGCCCGGCCAGCATGGCCTCGAACTCGTCATCGAGACCGCCGCCCAGATCGGTGCGGATTGCGCCCGGTGCGATGGAATTGGCACGGATGCCGCGATGCCCGAACTCCTTCGCCATGTAGCGGGTAAGCACTTCGAGCCCGCCCTTGAAGCTGGCGTAAGGGGCGACACCGGCGGTCGCGACGCGGGTTGTGGCGCTGGCGACATTCACGATATGCCCGCCATTGGCCATGAGCGGCAGCAGCGTCTGCGTCAGGAAGAACGGTCCCTTGAGGTGCACGGCGAACAGGCCGTCGAACTCCGCTTCCGTGACCGTCGCGATCGGATTGAAGACGCCGTAACCCGCGTTGTTGACGAGGCCGTCGAAATCCTCGCGGCCCCAGTGGGTCTTCAGCGCGGCACCGACGGCATCGCGGAAGGCGAGAAACACGGAGGTGTCAGCGACGTCGAGCTTCAGTGCGGCCGCCTTGCCGCCATCCGCCTCGATCCCGGCCACGACGGCCTCGGCACAGGCGGGGTTGCTGTTGTAGGTGAGGATCACCCCCATGCCTTCCCTGGCGCAAAGGCGGGCGGCGCTGGCACCGATGCCCCGGCTTCCACCGGTGATGATGACGATTTTCATTGGGTAGTTCCTCGCGATGTTGTCGAGCCTTGAACTACGCCGACGAGCCGGACGGCGCTCACCGGATCCTCTTCGATCCATGCCTATTTCTGCTTTTGACTTGGCCGGGTGAACTGCGCGTGAGATGGTCATGCGCATGAACGCGAACCTCACCGAACTGCGCCGCCTGGCCGCGCATGCCGAGAACCGGCGCACCGACACAGGCATACCCCGGGTCGCGATGGTGCAGGGCGAAATTCCCGAACATCAACTGGCGGCGGTCTACGATCCGATGATCAACCTCATTCTCACCGGATCGAAGACGATGACGGTCGGAGACCGCACTCTGCGCTACGATCCGGCCACCTACTTCGTGATGTCGATCGACCTTCCGGCGGTGGGCTCGGTTCACCCGACCGAGACCGGCGAGCCCTATCTGGCAGTGAGCCTCACGCTGGAGCCGACGATCGTTGCGAACCTGCTGGTCGACCTGCCCAAACCTGCCGGAGGCGATCTCTACAGCCCCGGTTTTTCGATTGCGCCGGTGACGGACGAACTGCTCGACGCCTGGCTGCGCATGCTGCGCCTGATGGAGCGCCCCGCCGATATCGCTGCTCTCGCTCCCGCCTATGAACGTGAAATCCTCTACCGCGTCCTCCAGGGACCGCATGGCTGGATGCTGCGTGACATTGCTGCGCCTGGCACCGCGCTCTCGCGCGTCAGCATCGCCATCCAATGGATACGTGAGAATTTCACCAGGCCGCTGAGAGTCGAGGCCCTGGCCGCGATGGCGGCACTCAGCGTTTCCGCGTTTCACCGGCACTTCAAGGCAGTCACGGCGCTTAGTCCGCTTCAGTATCAGAAGCGGATTCGGTTGCTGCATGCCCGGTCGTTGCTGATCGCCGGAGAGGGAAACGCGACCTCGGTTTCATTCGGCGTAGGCTACGAAAGCCCCACCCAGTTCAGCCGGGAGTATGCCCGCTATTTCGGGACGCCACCATCGAAGGATACGCTGCAGATTGTGGGCAGGGTCAATTCGAAGAGGCCGTAGCTGGCGGCACCACATCAAGAGCTTGGACGCCACGGCTATACCTGAGAATGATAAATCGACCATTGAACGACCGGCCAAAGGCCCGTTGCTCCAACACGCCTCGCGCCTCTTCCAGCAACGGCAGCGCTGCTTCCAAGTCCACCGAATGGCCTGGTCCGATCGACCGTGAGGCGGAAATCGCCGCGACGACCATGCCGTTCGCATCCCGCAGCGGCACGGCGATGCATGCCAGCCCTTCGCTGATCTCTTCACGGTCACAGGCGAAACCCAACCGGCGCACCGCAGCAAACTCTTTCGCAAGCGCGCGTGGCTCGGTGATCGTATGCGCAGTCAACTGAACGAACGGACCGGCCTCCAGATAGCGGGCCTGCTCCCCGTCCGGCAGATGCGCCAGCAGGACCTTGCCGATCGCGGAGCAATAGGCTTCCAGCTGCATCCCCACTTTCGTGAACAAGTCGCCGCCCGCCTTGACGCGGTACGTCACCATATCGCCGTCGAGAGTGCCCAGTTGAACCACACAGTCCAGTCGCCTCGCG
Source organism: Novosphingobium sp. HR1a (assembly GCF_015594425.1). Taxonomy (NCBI): domain Bacteria; kingdom Pseudomonadati; phylum Pseudomonadota; class Alphaproteobacteria; order Sphingomonadales; family Sphingomonadaceae; genus Novosphingobium; species Novosphingobium sp. HR1a. Next base: position 66,049 of record NZ_JABXWS010000090.1, on the reverse strand, counting down.
AAGTCGGGCAACAATTGGCGGCCGATACCGGACAGCACCTCCGGCACGCTGATCCGGCCCGCGAAGGCGAGCATTCGCGGGCCGGCAACATGACGCCCGCCTCCAACCGGCGTCAGCAACCCTGCGTCACGCAACGCGGCAAGATGCCGGTGCATGGTTGCCACGGGCACATTGAGACCGCCCGCAAGCGATGAGGCGCGGCTGCGCCCGCCATCGACCAGGACCGCTTCCAGCAAGTCCATTGCCCGCTCGAAAGATGAAAGGCGTGGCATTCCATTTCTCATATTGTGAGAAGTAAACCTGCTAGCCAACTGGCGCAAGTCATGCCGCGCATCTATGCTCGACGGCAAGCGAGAGGGAGACCATCGGTAATGACCGAAACACCGCACGAGAGCCTGGCGAAAAGGCTGCGCGACGCATACGTCGCGGGCGCCGTACCGCCGCTACGAGATGGACTTGAGCCGGTGGATGCGGCGGGCGCCTATGCCGTGCAGGAGATCAACACGCGTCACTGGCAGGCACAGGGCCGTCGCATCGTCGGCAGGAAGGCGGGGCTGACGGCAAAGACGGTCCAGCTACAACTCGGGGTCGATCAACCGGATTTCGGCGTCCTGTTCGATGACATGCGCATCGCTGATGGCGGGCGCCTCGCGGCTTCCCGGACGATCCAGCCGAAGGCCGAAGCCGAGATCGCGCTCGTGCTGGCACGCGACCTGCCGGACGACACGACCACCGCCGCGCAGGTGGGCGCGGCGACGGGCTCGGTTCACGCCGCGATCGAGATCGTCGATTCCCGCATCGCCGACTGGAAGATCACCTTTGCCGATACCGTGGCGGACAATGGATCGTCCGCCTTCTTCGTGATCGCAGAGGAAGGCGTTCCGATCGCCGGGCGCGACTTGTGGAGTTGCGGCATGGTGATGACGGTGAACGGCGCGATCGCATCGATCGGCGCTGGCGCTGCCGCCCTCGGCCATCCGCTCGAAGCGGCCGCCTGGCTGGCACGCACGCTGGCGGCACGGGGCGATCCGCTCAAGGCAGGCGACATACTGCTTACCGGCGCACTGGGGCCGATGGTGCCTCTCTCGCCGGGAGATCAGGTGCGCGCCGTGGTCGGCGGCATCGGCGAATGCGCTTTCAGCTTCGGCGGAGAATGACGCCATGAGCAGAACCAAAGTCGCGATCATCGGCTCGGGGAACATCGGCACCGACCTGATGATGAAGATCATGCGGCTCTCGAAGACGCTCGAGGTGGCCGCGATGATCGGCGTCGATCCGTCCTCGGACGGCCTCGCACGCGCCGAGCGCATGGGCATCGCCACCAGCAGCGCGGGGATCGACGGGCTGCTCGCCCTGCCCGGCTTCGACGAGATCGGCATCGTCTTCGACGCCACGTCCGCAGGCGCGCACGAGCGGCACGATGCCGTCCTGCGCGGGCATGGCAAGCGCGTGGTCGATCTCACCCCCGCCGCGATAGGGCCTTTCGTGGTGCCGCCGGTCAACGGCGCGGCGCATCTCGATGCCGCCAACGTCAATATGGTGACCTGCGGCGGACAGGCGACGATCCCGATCGTCCACGCCATCAACCGCGTAGCGCCTGTGCACTATGCCGAGATCGTTGCCTCGATCGCCTCGAAAAGCGCAGGTCCGGGCACGCGCGCCAACATCGACGAATTCACCGAGACGACCAGCCGCGCCATCGTCGAGATCGGCGGCGCCACGCGGGGCAAGGCGATCATCGTGCTCAACCCCGCGGAACCGCCGCTCATCATGCGCGACACAGTGCTGTGCCTGTGTGAAGACGCGGACCGCGAAGCGATCGCCGAAAGCATCGCCGCCATGGTCGCGCAGGTCCAGGAATACGTCCCCGGATACCGCCTGAAGCAAGCGGTCCAGTTCGAAAGCATCGGCTCCAACCGCCCCTTGCGCATTCCCGAAATGGCATCGACCGGCCGGACCGAATTCACCGGCCTAAAGGTTTCCGTCTTCCTCGAGGTGGAGGGCGCGGCGCATTACCTGCCCGCTTATGCCGGCAACCTCGATATCATGACCTCGGCGGCCCTGCGCACGGCCGAGCGGATCGCCATGAAGGAGGCCGCCCTGTGACCCCCGCCAAGCCAAAGCTCTATATCCAGGACGTCACCCTGCGCGACGGGATGCACGCGATCCGTCACCAGTACGGCCTCGACCACGTCCGGTCGATCGCGCGCGCGCTCGACCGTGCCGGGGTGGATGCGATCGAAGTGGCGCACGGCGACGGGCTCAGCGGGTCCTCGTTCAACTACGGGTTCGGCGCGCATACCGACTGGGAATGGCTGGAAGCGGTGGCAGAAGTGCTGGAAAGCGCGGTGCTGACAACGCTGCTGCTCCCGGGGATCAGCACGGTCCATGACCTCAAACAGGCGCACGACCTGGGCGTCCGCTCGGTCCGCATCGCGACGCACTGCACCGAGGCGGACGTATCGCGCCAGCATATCGAGGCGGCGCGCGGCCTCGACATGGACGTGTCCGGCTTCCTGATGATGAGCCATATGGCAGAGCCGGAAGTACTGGCCCGGCAGGCGCTCCTGATGGAGCAATACGGCGCCCACTGCGTCTACGTCACCGACAGCGGCGGCGCGATGAACATGGACGACTACGCGGCGCGGCTGCAGGCTTACGACCGGGTGCTCAAGCCGGAAACGCAGCGCGGCGTGCATGCGCACCACAACCTCTCGCTCGGAGTGGCGAACTCCATCGTCGCTGTGCAGAACGGCGCGGTGCGCGTCGATGCCTCGCTGGCGGGGATGGGCGCGGGGGCAGGCAATGCCCCGCTCGAAGTGTTCATCGCCGCTGCGGACCGCAACGGCTGGGACCACGGCTGCGATCTCTACGCGCTGATGGACGCGGCAGAGGATCTGGTTCGCCCTCTGCAGGACCGCCCCGTGCGCGTCGATCGCGAGACGCTGACGCTCGGCTATGCCGGGGTCTACTCCAGCTTCCTGCGCCATGCGGAAAAAGCCAGCGCCGATCACGGCGTCGACACCCGCGCCATTCTTGTCGAGGCCGGGCGTCGCAAGATGGTCGGCGGGCAGGAGGACATGATCGTCGATATCGCGCTCGACCTCGCGCGGGCACCATCGGCGCAGTGAAAAGAAGACCTGGTCCGTTTTCAGTGGACCAGGTCTTTCGAGTCATAGGAGAGAGACCGCCTGAAGCGATCCGGTCGAACCGGAAGACAGGCACCGCCTGCGGAGGCGATGCGCTTCCCGTGGATGTGAGGTCCGACGATTCCAACCTCGCATAAAGTTCACAGGTTTACAATATGTGATTTCATAGGCTAACCCGAGGGGCGACGGGGCGACATACGATCGCCGCCAAAAAGGGATGATGCCATGTTGGAACGCGATGCCAGCCACCTTTTCGACGAAGACCTCCGGCTGTTTCGCCAGACCGTGCGCCGCTTCGTCGAGCGCGAATTCTCGCCCCGGGTGGAGGAGTTTGAGGACGCCGGAAAGGTCGCCCGCGATTTCTGGCTGAAGATGGGCGAGGCCGGGTTCCTGTGCCCCGGAATTCCCGAGGAGTTCGGCGGTCTTGGGCTCGACTTCCGCTTCAATGCCATCCTCAACGAGGAACTGACTTATGCGATGATGTCGGACAGCGTGACGCTGCAGTCCGACATCACGATGCCCTATCTGCTGCACTACGCATCGGACGAACTCAACGCGCGCTGGCTGCCGGGCATGCTGTCGGGCGAGACAGTGTCCGCAATCGCGATGACCGAACCGGGCGCAGGCTCGGACCTGCAGGGCGTGCGCACCACGGCGCGGCGTGACGGCGACGAATACGTCATCAACGGCTCCAAGACCTTCATCACCAACGGGCAGAACGCCGACGTCATCATCACGGTATGCAAGACCGAGCCGGAACTGGGCGCCAAGGGCACCTCGCTGATCTTGGTCGAAGCGGACCGCGCCGGGTTCGAGCGCGGGCGCAATCTCGACAAGGTCGGGCAGTGGATGGCGGATACCTCCGAACTGTTCTTCAACGACATGCGCGTTCCCGCCGGCAATCTCATCGGGCAGGAGAACCGGGGGTTCATCTACCTCGTCAGCGAACTGGCGCAGGAGCGTCTGTCGATCTCCATCACCGCGCAGACCGCCGCGCAGCGCGCCTATGACGAGGCGGTCGCCTTCACCCGCGAGCGCAAGGCGTTCGGCAAGGCGATCATCGATTTCCAGAACACCCGCTTCACCCTCGCCGACATCAAGGCCAAGCTGCAGGTCGGTTGGGCGCACCTCGACTGGGCGATCGAGCGCCATGTGCGCGGCGAACTGACGGCGGAGGAAGCGGCGGCGTCGAAGTACTGGCACACCGAGATGCAGTGGCTGGCCTGCGACGCGGCGCTGCAACTGCATGGCGGCGCCGGGTACATGAACGAGTACCCGATCGCCCGCATCTGGCGCGATGCGCGCGTGCGCCGGATCTACGGCGGGTCGAGCGAGATCATGCGCGAATTGGTCGGCCGCTCCCTGTGAGCGGCCGCATCTAAGCGGCTAGGCCGTCCGGCGTAGAGCCGGACGGCCGCGCATCAATCCCGGCAGTAATGCGCCGCTTCGGCAAGGAAGCGCGCCTCGTGCGTGGGATCGGCGAAGTAGGAATCGTGCCCCGCGAGGCGCGAATAACGATAGAGCGCCGCCAGCTTGAAGTTCACCATGGCCTGATACCAGCGGATATCGATCGCCTCGCCCCCGGTCTGCGCAAAGTAGCGCGCGATCACCGTTTGCGGCTCGGGGCAACCGGCTTCCAGCAGCGCGGCTGCCAAATCCTGCACCGGCGTATGGCACGCCCCTTCGCGCGGGAGCGAGCAGGCGAGATAGGCAAGGTCCAGCAGCGGATCGCCGACGGTCGCCAGTTCCCAGTCGAGGATGGCGACGAGCCGGGGCACCCCCTCGCCGCTCCACATGACATTGCCGAGGCGCATGTCGTTGTGGATGATCGCCGCGCCGGAAGGCTCGGGCACCCTGCCCTCCAGCCATGCCGCGACTTCGCGAAACGCCGGAGACGGCTCCTCGCGCCCGTCATCCAGCATGCGCGCGAATATCCGCAGGTGCCGGGCGTTGAAGGCTTCCGGCCTGGCCTTCCCGGCAAGCGGGGTGGCGCTCCAGTCGATGCCGTGAAGCTGCGCCATCGCCGAGACCAGTTGCCCGGCCATGCCCTCGCCGACACTATCGCCGGTAAAGGCGGCCGGAAGCGTCTCGGTGACGACCACGCCGTCAACCATGTCCATGATGTAGAACGGCACGTCGAAGACCGCGCCCGCCTCGGCCGTTGCCAGCACGCCCGGGACGGGGACGCCGTGCGGCCCGACGATGCGCAAAAATCCGGCCTCGCGCAGCACGTCGTTGCTGCCCGGTGGGAACGGCGGCGGCGGCGGACGACGCAGCACCATGCACCGCCCGCCCGTGTCAAGGCGGAACGTCAGGTTGCTGTGCCCGTCGCCGATCGGCGCGATTCTGGGGGCTTCGTCGGCAAGGTCATGCTCGCGCAGGAAGGCATGCAGGTGCTCGCGCGTGGGCGCATCGAAACTCCAGCTCAACGGGTCGCTCCGCTTTCCACCAGATGGTCGAGGTAGGCTTGCTGCCAATGCGTCTCGTACTGACCCGCCGCTACCGCGCCGTCGATCGACCCGGTACAGGCGGCTTCCTGGATGAGTGTGCCGAACTTGTCCTTGGTCGGCAGCTTGACGAGGCCGAAGCGCTGCAGTTCGAGCAGGCAGGTTTCCCCCGCAGTATCGACGATCTCGGCGCGCAGGGTGTCCTGGCTCATGTCGTCACGATAGGTGCCGTGCTGGCGGATCGTGGCGATCGGCGTCAGCGTCCCGTCGCGCACGACATAGCCCGCGCAGCCCAGTTCGCCGCGCGCGATCCAGATCCAGCCGTTTATCATGCGGCTGCCATCGGGCGTATAGGCGCACAGCCACTTCCAGTGCTGCGGCACGCCCCAGTTGCGGTTGCCCCAGCTGTGATCGCGGTGCGCCATGCCCGAAAGGTCGATCGTGCGCCCGCCCGTGCGGATGCTGCCCTCGATCCGCCCGGTCTGCTCGTAGCGGTTGAGCGCGAACCATGCGGGCAACCCATCGGGATTGTCATGATAGCTGAAGGGCGGATGGCTGCCGGTGAAGGTGAAATCCAGTTCCACGCGCTCGCTGCGATAGCTGACTCTGGCCGGCTCTCCGAAGCCGGTCTTGCGCAGTTCCAGCCCCTCGAACGACAGCGCGTCGAGGTCCATCCCCGCAGGTATCTCGCCATTGACGAGTTCGAGCAGCAGCGGCCGCTTCTCCTCCCCCCAGAGCACCACGTTGAAGCCCGCCTTCCCGGCGCTGGTCAGGTAGAGATAGGCCTGAAAACCGAGCTTCTGCTCGGGCAGGATCGTCTGCCAGAACAGGGAATCCCGCATGCGGCCGCTGTCGTCGGCGGGGTGGCGCAGATGATCGCGGGGGGAAAAGCGCGACATGAAATCTCCTTCGTGGGCTCGCTCAGGCGTCCGGCTTCGCTGCGCTGTTCACGCGGGAAAGGACATAGCGGGTGGTCTGCGCATAATGCGCCGTGAGGATACGCGCGGCCTCGGCCGCGTCGCGCGCGCGCAGCGCGGCGACGACGGCGCGCCGCGGGGCGACCAGTTCGATCTCGCTGGTCAGGCGGTAGACGCGCAGCACGTCGGCAACGATCTCGGCTACGGAATCGATCAGCATCGACAGCACGAGATTGTGCGAGGCCCGGCCCAGCACCCGGTTGAACTCCACCAGCGGATCGATCGTCGCCAGCGGATCGCCCATTTCCAGGCAGCGCACGGTTTCGGCGATATTGGCGTCGAACGCGGCAAAATCCTCGTCATCGGCGCGCTGCGCGGCCAGTTCGGCAGCCTGCATCAGCAGATTGACGCGCACCGCCATCAGGTCTTCCAGCGGCATGCGGCCCAGCACGATCATGTCACGGATCGACTGGCCGACGCCCTCGCCGCTGCGCTCGCGCACGAAGGCACCGCCGTTGACACCTTTGGCGAAGCGCAGCACGCCGGACATTTCCAGCGTCCGCAACGCCTCGCGCACCGCATGGCGGCCGACATGGAAGGCTTCGGCCAGGGCGCGTTCGCTGGGGAGCCGGTCTCCCGGATTGAGGCGCTGGGCGCCTATCTCGTCCAGGATGGCGTCGCGGACCCGTTCGAATATCCGTCGCCCGCCCGCGGCGCTCCCTTCGGCATGCATCGTCATGGGACTGCCCGCCTTGCTTCGCAGGTGCCGCGTTCGTTGGACGGTAGCCCGGCAGACCGGGACCGGGCGCGAGGGTTCGATCCCTGCGCCACAGTCTCCACCCCATGCCTGCCGGGCCGCCCCCATGCTACATCGCCCAGCCCAGCGTCAGGCCGTAAGTGCGCGGCTGGCCGTAGATGCTGATGACCTGCCCCGGCAGCGCCAGCACCGTGCGGCGATAGTTCACGTCGAAGGCGTTCTGCACCCATGCGCTGAGGCGCCACTGGCCGGTGCGGAAGGTCACCCGCGCGTTGCTCAGCACATAGCCGTCTTCCGAGGTGAACGGGATCGTCGTGCCATAGGCAAGTTCGCCCTGTCCCGGTTCGTGGAAGAAGTCGCTGAGCATCGCCACGTCGCCGTGCAGCGTCAGGTCGCTGTCGCCGCCGGTGTGGATGGTATAGTCCGAGCTGACGTTGACCGAATGCTTGGGCGCACGCACCATCGTCGTGCCCGAGAAGTCCAGCGCCCCGGTCGAGTAATCGAGGTACTTGGCGTCGGTATAAGCATAAGCCACCGCCACGCGGAAATCGCGGATCGGCTCGATCGTCACATCCAGTTCGGCGCCCTTGATCCGGCTCTTGCCCGCGTTGGTGATGAGCGACGGCGTCGATCCGTCCGGCAGCTGCGTTACGCGCGAGACCTGCAGGTTCGAATAGTCGTAGCGGAAGACCGCCGCATTAGCCTGCAGCGCGCCGTTCAGCCAGGTGCTCTTCACGCCGATCTCGTACGCCTTGATCTTCTCGGGATCGAAGACTTCGGCCGCCTGTGCCGCCGTCAGCGGAGTGTACTGGTAGCCGCCCGACTTGAAGCCCTTGCTGAAGCTGGCGTAGAAGTTGAGGTCGCGGTTGGGCTGGTAGGCCAGCACGAACTTGGGATCGAACGAGGTGAACTTCTTGGTCGGGTTCACCTGATCGAAATCGGCGCGAACCAGCGGCAGCGTGTCCGTGGTGCGGCCGCCCAGCGTCGCCTTCTTGCGGTCCTCGGTATAGCGCGCACCGGCCGTGAACTTGAGTTCGTTGCTGATGTTGAAAGTCGCCTGACCGAACCCGGCAATGCTCTTGGTGTCATAATGGCCGAAGGTCTGGTCGACCGATCCGGCCCCCGCGACGCTGTCCGCGCCGTAGCGGAAGAAGTCCTCGTGGTAGCTCTTGTCCTTGTAGAAGTAGACGCCGACGATCCAGTCTACCAGCCCGCCCAGCGACAGTGCGCCGTCATTGGCAGAAACGAACCGCAGTTCCTGCGAGAACTGCTTGGAGTCCTCGTTGCTGATCTGGCGGATCACGTCGAGGCTGGTGTTGTCGAAATCGCGGTCGTCGGTGTAGGTCATCTTGCGATAGGACGTGACCGAGACGAAATCGCCAACGTCCGTCGCCCAGTTGATCTTGCCGGTGAAGGCATCGATCTTGCGATCATAGAGCGGGTCGGTGGTGTAGTACTGCTTGTAGGGATCGTCCGAAAGCTGCGGCACCAGCCCGGCGCGGCCCAGCAGGATGCCGTAGGGATTGGTGGTGCTGCCGATGCTCTCGCCCTGGAACGAGCGGCCGGTATCGCGCGCGATCTCGCCGATGAGGTCGATCTTGATGGTCGAGGTCGGCTCGATCGCCAGACGCAGGCGGCCGCCCCAGTTGTTGACGCCCTGCGGGTGATTGCCGGTCGTCAGGTTGGTGATGTAGCCCTGCTGCTTGGTGCGCCACGCCGCGATGCGGCCCTTGATGACATCGCCTGCGATCGGGCCGGAAACGGCACCGAACAGGTTGTAGCTGTCGTAGTTGCCGACGCCTGCCTCGGCCTCGGCCTGGAAGTCGTCGGTCGGCCCCTTGGTGATGACATTGACGGCGCCCGCGATCGTGTTGCGACCATAGAGCGTGCCCTGCGGCCCCTTCAGCACCTCGACCCGTTCGATGTCCTTCAGCGCGCCGAGCACGCCGCCGGTACGTCCCAGATAGCTCTCATCCACGAACACGCCGACCGAGGATTCCGAACCGGGATCGAACTGGCGCGTGCCGATGCCGCGAATGTAGAGCTGCGGGCGCGCCGAGCCGAAGCCGCCGGCATAGAAGCCCGGCACGCGCGGCGCGATGTTGCTTATGTCCATGACGCCGGCGGCGACCAGCGCCTTGCTGTCGAGGGCGGAAATCGTGGCGGGAACGTCCTGCAGACGCTCGGCGCGGCGCTGCGCGGTGACGACGATGTCGCGCGAAGGGTCCGCCGCAGTATCCTGCGCTGCCTGATCCTGAGCAAACGCAACTTGCGGCATGGCGCATGCGGCAAGCAGAATCGTCCTGTACTTCAAGTTCATCCTCTTCCTCCCTCCGTTTGAGGTCCACCCGGCCACCGTCTGTCGCGGCATCCCGGATTTGGTTGGACCATTTATCAAGCTCGATTCAAAATCGTCAAGCTGTTTATCAATTACGAAATATTTCCGACAAGGTGTCTTCGAAAAACAAGGAATTTTGGGAATGTGGCGACCTCTTCCGAGGTCTACACTGAAATGAGCCAGTTCCACATTCTTTCGACGACTCCGCCTGACCACACCTGTCGTGCGGCCGCTTCCTCGGCATTCAGACGGCCGCTTTCGGGGGCGAAGCCCATCATGCGCACGTCGCGCTCGATGCGGGCGGCGTCTTCGAGAAACCAGTTCAACACCGCCGCCTGCTCCAGCGTCTCCCCCGCAACGACGACGCCATTGCCGCGCAGGACGATGGCACTCCCCTCGCCCAGCGCCTCGGCGACGCGCGCCGCCGCACCATCGTCGCGGAGCAGGCGGGGATCGTCCCACAAGGCGGGGCCCGGCGCGAAGTATGCACCGATGCCGTGGCGCGCGGCCGGGACGATCCCTTGCGTGGACAGCGCCATGAGCGCAGGCGGCATCGTACGGCAGATCCCGCCGACGTCGGCGCGCCGCGCATAGATCGCCTGATGCACGCGCACTTCGCCCAGCACGCCTTCCGGCAAAGGCCCCGATATCGGCACGACGACGCCCGGCTCGTCCGAAACCAGCCCCATCGGCATCGCCGCGCAGACAAGGAAACTGTCTCCATCGAGCCGCGCCGAACAATGCCCATAGGCATGCGCCAGCCCGCTGCGCCCCAGCGCCCGCGCGGCCTTGCGCACCAGATCTTGCCGCGCATTCGCCTCCATCGATCTCTCCCGCGTTGCCGGGTGTTGACCCCGGGTCCATCGCTTCTTACAAACCAAGTGCTCGGTTTGTTGATTCGTCTTGTAGCCGGGCCAATACGGGAGTCAACACGACATGGAGAGGATAACGACCGGGATCATCGATGATCCGGCGTCCAACAGGTTTCTCGTGCCGCGCCGGGTCTTCACCGACCGCGCCACGTTCGAGCGCGAATATGCGGCGATCTTCGACACTTGCTGGCTGTACCTCGGCCACGCATCCGAATTGCCCGCGCCCGGCAGCTTCGTGACGCGCAAGGTCGCGCGCAGGCCGATCCTGTTCACCCGCGACCGCGACGGCGAATTCCACGCGCTGTTCAACGCCTGCCCCCATCGCGGCGCCACGGTGTGCCGCGAGCGCAGCGGCAAGTCGCCGGCGTTCATGTGCCTCTACCACGGCTGGACTTTCGGTTCGGACGGGCACCTCAAGACGCTGCCCGGCTCCTCGGGCTATCCCGAGGGCTTCAAGACCGACCCGCAGAAGCAGATGGTCCACGTGCCGCGCATGGAGCGCTTCGGGGACTTCTTCTTCATCAGCTTCGCCCGCGACGGCGAGGATCTGGCGACCTACCTCGCGGGCGCGGGCGACTACCTCAAGCTGGTCTCCGAGCATTCCGCCAGCGGCATGCAGATCGTCGGCGGCACGCAGGAGTACGCCATTCGCGGCAACTGGAAGCTGCTCTCGGAAAACAGCTTCGACGGCTACCACGCCGCCTGCAACCACTCGACCTACCTCGAATACCTCAAGAGCGCGAACGGCGCCCTCTCCGCCACGCCGCTTGCGGGCGACGCGTTCGACCTTGGCAACGGCCACGCCGTCGTCGAATATTCCGCGCCCTGGGGCCGCCCGATCGCCAGTTGGGTGCCGCTGTGGGGCGAGGAAGGCAAGGCCGAGATCGACGAAGTCTACGCCGAACTCGTCAGCCGCGTGGGCGCCCCGCGCGCCGACCGTATTGCGCGCAAGAACCGCAACATGGTGATCTTCCCCAACCTGGTGGTGAACGACATCATGGCGATCACCGTGCGCACCTATTTTCCCACCGCGCCCGACTACATGGAAATCAACGCCTGGGCCCTCGCCCCGCGCGAGGAAAGCGAGTGGCGGCGCAAGTACCGGCTCTACAACTTCACCGAATTCCTCGGTCCCGGCGGCTTCGCGACGCCCGACGACGTGGAAGCGATCGAGAAGTGCCAGCAGGGCTACGCCACCGCCGGCGACGCGCTCTACAACGACATCTCCAAGGGCATGATCCGCTCCGACGCCCCCTCGTTCGACGACGAGGCGCAGATGCGCTGCTTCTGGCGCGAATGGGACCGCCGGGTCACGGCGGCGAAAGTGATGGCCGATGCCTGAGATGATCGACGACACCCTGATGCTGCGCCTGCGCGTGGAAGACCTGCTGTTCGAGGAAGCCGACCTGCTCGACAGCTGGCGGCTCAAGGAGTGGCTGGCGCTCTATACCGAGGACGCCTGGTATCATGTGCCGCCCAGCGACGTGGACGGCGATACCGCCGATCCCGACACCTCGCTGTTCTACATCATCGACGACGCCGTGCGCATGCGCGAGCGGGTGTCGCGCCTGTCCAAGATCGGCGCGCATTCCGAGCACCCGCGATCGAAAGTGCGCCACATCGTCTCGAACGTGCGCGTCCACCGCGACGGCACGGTGATCCGGGCGCGGTCCTCGTTCATCATCTACCGCAGCAAGGACATTACCAGCGACGCCTTCGTCGGCCACTACATCCACGAGATCGTCGAGCGGGACGGCGCCTTGCGCATCGCGGGCAAGAAGTGCGTCCTCGACATGGAAGCGCTGCGTCCACACGCGCGCATCAGCATCATCCTCTGACCGGCGGGAGAGACGCCATGGACCATCCCCTTCGCTTCGCCCGGCTGGGCTACTGCCGCCTGCACGCGCCCGATCTGGAGCGCAGCATCGGCTTCTACCGCGACGTCGTCGGCCTGACGCTGGCCCGCCGCGACGATACCGAGGCATGGCTGCGCTGCGGCGACAAGCCTTACGACATTGTGCTGGGCGAAGGCCCGGCGGGCCTCGCCGCCGTGGGCTTCGAGGTGGAGAGCGAGGCCGATCTCGACCGCGCCCATGCCATCGCCGAAACCCTCGATCTCTCGCCCCACTGGGCCGACGAGGCAACATGCGCGCGCATGCAGGTGCGCCGTTCGCTGCGCTTCACCGATCCTATCACCGGCATGGAAATCGACTTCTTCACAGGCCTCGCGGTGACGGACGAACCGCTCGCCTCGCAGCTCACCAAGATCGTGCGCATGGGCCATGTCGTCATCAACGTTCATGACCTGAGTGCTGCGCACAATTTCTGGGTCGAGACGCTCGGCTTCGCGGTGTCGGACCGGGTGGAGGGCATGGCCGAATGGCTGCGCTGCTGGCCCAATCCCCTGCATCACAGCCTGGCCCTGCTGCAAAGCCCGACCGGCGCCAACACGCTGCACCACGTCAACTTCATGGTGACGGACATCGACGATATCGGCCAGGCCATGAACCGCCTCAAGGGCGCCGAAGTACCGATCGTGTTCGGGCCGGGCCGCCACCTGCCCTCGACCAGCGTGTTCCTCTATTTCCTCGACCCGGACGGCAACAGCGCCGAGTTCAGCTTCGGCATGGAACTGTTCGAGGAACAGGGCGCGCGGGGCCCCCGCGAACTGGAGCACAAGGCCGAAGTCATGGACACCTGGGGTGGCCGCCCCGACCCGCGCTTTGGCAAGGGTAGCCCGGTGCTCGCGCGTCATGGCTGACGGACCGCTGGCCGGACAAGTCGCCATCGTCACCGGCGCGGGGCGCGGGATCGGCCGCGCCATCGCGCAGCGGTTGCGGGCGGACGGCGCGCGGCTCGTGCTGGCCGATCTCTCGCTCGATGTTGCCGAAGCGCTGGCCGGGGAACTCGACGGGATCGGCTGCGGTGGCAATCTGGCGCAGGAGGCGGTCGCCCGCGCCCTCGTCGATACCGCGCTGGACACGCACGGCCGGATCGACATTCTGGTGAACAACGCGGGCGGCGGCATCATCGCGCCGTTCCTTTCGCATACGCCCGAAACCTTGCGAGAAACAGTGGACCGCAACTTGTGGTCGGCGCTCTGGATGTGCTGGCTGGCGCTGCCGCACATGAAGCAGGCCGGGTACGGGCGCATCGTCAACATCGGCGCGGATTCGGTGCGCAACGGCCTTGTCGATCATGCAGCATACAATGCAGCAAAAGGCGGCGTGCATGGCCTGACGACCGGCCTTGCACGCGAATTCGCGCAGGACGGGATCACTGTCAACACCGTAGCCCCCTGCGCCGTGCGCACCGAACAGTACGACGAGATCGAGGCGGTGAACCCCGATCTCATCCGCAAGGTCGTCGAGGTCATCCCGATGGGCCGCCCCGGCACTGTGGAGGAAGTCGCCTCGATGGTCGCCCACCTTGCCAGCCCCGCCGCGGCGTTCGTGACCGGACAGGTCATCAGCGTCAACGGCGGCACCACCATGCTATAAGCCTTCTGGGAGAACGATGATGAGCACGGATTCCGCAACCTTGATCAACCCCGAGATCGGCGAGCGCGTCGACGTGGGCGGCATCGGCACCAACTATATCGTGGCGGGTGAAGGCGATCCGCTGATCCTGATCCACGGCTCCGGCCCCGGCGTCACCGCCTATGCCAACTGGCGCGGCGTGATCCCCGATCTGGCGCAGCATTTCCGCTGCTATGCGCCCGACACGCTGGGGTTCGGCTACACCGATTTCCCCGAGGATATCGCCGGCTTCGACATGGACCGCTGGATCGCGCACCTGACCGGCTTCATGGACGCGCTGGGCATCGAGCGGGCGCACTTCATCGGCAACAGCTATGGCGGCGCGCTGGCGCTGGCGCTGGCGACGCGGCACCCCGAGCGGGTCGGCCGCCTGGTGCTGATGGGCGCGGCGGGCGTGCACTTCGAGGTGACGGAGGGCCTGCGCAAGGTCTGGGGCTACGAACCCTCGGTCGAGGCGATGCGCGACCTGATGACCACTTTCGCTTTCGACCCCGCGCTGGTGAAGGACGAGATCGTGCGGTCCCGCTTCGAGGCCAGCGTGCGCCCCGGCGCGCAGGAGGCGTTCTCCAGCCTGTTCCCCGAGCCGCGCCAGCGCTGGCTGGAAGCCCTCGCCACCGACGAGGCCAAGCTGGCCGCCCTGCCGCATGAAGTGCTGATCGTCCATGGCCGCGAGGACGTGATCGTCCCGCATGCCGTGTCGGAGCGCTTCCACCAGCTCATCCCCAACAGCGAACTGCACCTGTTCGGCCAGTGCGGCCACTGGACGCAGATCGAGAAGCGCGAACGTTTCGTGGCGCTGGTGACGCCCTTCCTGAAAGGCCCGCAATGACCATACCCGGCTCGATGCAGGCGCGCCCGCTCGCCATCATCGACATATTGCGCTTCGCCGCCAGCGCGCACGCCACGCGCGAGATCGTCTCGCGCAACGTGGACGAGCCGCTGTGGCGTTACGACTATGCCGCCTGCCTGCGCCGCGCCGCGCAGGCGGCGGGGATGCTGGCCGCTATGGGCGTCGCCTCGGGGGGCCGGGTGACGTCGCTGGCGTGGAACACGCACCGGCATTTCGAGCTGTTCTTCGCGGTCCCCGGCATGGGCGCGGTGCTGCACACCGCTAACCCGCGCCTGCCCGACGAACATCTGGTCTACACCATCAATCACGCGGGCAGCCGCGTACTGCTGCTGGACCGCAACATGGCGGCGACAGTTGCGCGCATACGCGACCGGCTGGAGCATGTCGAACGCCTGATCGTGCTGTCCGACCGGACCTGCGAGGGCATCGAAAGCTATGAAGACCTGATCGCCCCGCACCCAGATGCGCTGGACTGGCCGAGCTTCGATGAAAATGCTGCGGCATTCCTGTGCTACACTTCAGGCACCACGGGCGATCCCAAGGGCGTGCTCTATTCGCACCGCTCGACCGTGCTGCATGCCCTGGCGGGCGGACTGTCGGGCAGCATGGGGTTCAGCGCCTTCGACGTGGTGATGCCGTGCCAGTC
The DNA here is from genome assembly GCF_015594425.1 of Novosphingobium sp. HR1a. NCBI lineage: Bacteria > Pseudomonadati > Pseudomonadota > Alphaproteobacteria > Sphingomonadales > Sphingomonadaceae > Novosphingobium > Novosphingobium sp. HR1a. The sequence continues at coordinate 50,534 of NZ_JABXWS010000090.1, read as the reverse complement.
GCTCTACCATGCGACCGCGTGGGGCCTGCCATTCGCCGGCGCGATCAACGGCGTCAAGTTCGTGCTCCCGGCCGACCGCATGGACGGTGCCTCGCTCGACGAACTGGTCCGCACCGAGGGCGTTACCTTCTCGGGCGGGGTGCCGACGATCTGGACGATGTACCTCGATCACCTCGACCGCACCGGGGGAGACACCGGCGCGCTGGAGCGCGTGTTCATCGCGGGCTCTGCGGTGCCGCGCGACATGGCGGTGGCCTTCGACCGGCGCGGCGTCGCGGTGCGCCAGATGTGGGGCATGACCGAGACGAGCCCGCTGGGCGTCGTCTCCGCCCCGACCCCCGCGCTCGCTGACCTCGGCGAAGAGGACGCGCGCGAACGCATCTGGACGCGGCAGGGGCGCATGCTGTTCGGGATCGAGATCGAGATCGTCGACGCGCAAGGCAGACCCCTCCCCCACGATGGCGAGACCTCCGGCGCGCTGATGGTGCGCGGACCATGGGTGCTGGACCACTACTACCGCAGCGAGGAAAGCGCCTGCGACGCGCAGGGCTGGTTCGATACCGGCGATATCGCCACGATCGACCGCTTCGGCTTCATGCGCATCACCGACCGCACCAAGGACGTCATCAAGTCCGGCGGCGAGTGGATCAGTTCGATCGACCTCGAAAACACCGCCGCAGGCTGCCCCGGCGTGAAGGTCGCCGCCGTCGCCGGGGTGCCGCATCCCAAGTGGGAGGAACGCCCGATCCTGCTGGTCGAGGCGCACGAAGGCGTCGCGCTGTCCGAGGCGCAAGTGCTCGATCACCTCGCCGCACGGGTGGCGAAATGGTGGATGCCCGACCGCGTGATCTTCGCAAGCGTGCCGCTGACCGCTACGGGCAAGATCGACAAGAAGGTGATCCGCGACACCTATCGCGATATCCTTGCCAGCTGAGAAGGACCGCGATTGCCGACCGAAACGAAACCACGCCGCACTCAGGCCGAACGCAGCGAAGCGATGCGCGCCCGGCTTGCCGCCGCCGCGTACGAGACGATCGCGCAAGGCGGCTTCAATGCCCTGCGCATGCGCAACGTGGCGCAGGCGGCGGGCGTCTCGCAAGGTGCGCTGATGCACCACTTCCCGGACAAGAACGCGCTGGTCCTCGCCGCCGTGGAGCAGGCGCTGGCGCTGGCCGAGCAGGACAGCGGCGTGGGCGACCTCGCGCCAGATGCATCGCCCGAAGCGGTCCTGCGCGCGCTGCTTGACGACCTGCACGGGTTCTTCTTCAGCGACCGCTTCTGGGTGGCCATCGGCATGACCATGGAAGCAGCCAAGGACGCGGAATTCTACCCCGTCCTGCGCGGCAGCGTCAGCGGGCTGCGCACGCCGGTCTATGAAGGCTGGAAAAACCGCCTCGCCGCCGCAGGCTGGAGCGAGGAGGAAGCGCAAGGGGCGGTGCGCTCGGCGGCGGCGATGATCTCGGGCTTCTCGATCCGCCGATTCTGGGCGGAACCCGATGCGCTGGAGGAAACCCTGACGCAGCAATGGATCGCCGAACGACTGGCGCGGCGCTGATCAGCCCTTCGCGCGAGGCGCGCGGGGCAGCTTCTTCACCTTGATCCCGGCGCCGTCGCGGGTGCGTTCGCCGATCATGCGCAGGAACGCGCGCTGGCGCAGGATGCCGAAAAAATCGAGCATCGAGGGCAGCGCCACTTCCAGCATCGCCGCCGCCTCATCCTCGCCCATCTGGCCTTCGACCTGTTCGAGGAACAACTTCGCCTCGTTCGCCGCGACGAATTCGGACGCCTTGACGTAGTAGTCGAGGATGTCGGGCGGGAAGCCGTGCTCCTCGTCGAAGCCGACGCTGCGCATGCGGCTCCAGATGTTGAGCAGCTCGGCATCGGTGATGCTGATCATCGGGCCGTCCTCGCCCTCGGCCAGTTCGATGATCTCCAGCTTCGCCAGCGCGCGGGCATCGCCCGGAGCCTTGGGGTTCTGTTCCGCGAGCGCCGCCAGCGACAGGTAGCCCTTGCGCACGCCGACGCGGCCGGACACCAGTTCCTCCAGATGGCCGAGCGCATTGGCACCGATCTGCCTCGTCCCGTTCTGCCCGCTGAGCGCCGCCTTGATCTGCGGCAGGGTCATGCGCGAATCCTGCTGCAGCTTGCGCACCGCGAGAATCGCGCGGACGTGCTCCTCGCCGTAATCGGCCACGTTGCGCGCCGGACGGTGCGGATCGGGGAGCAGTCCGGCACGGAACAGCACGCGGATGGTTTCGCGGTTCACACCGGTACGGGCTTCCAGATCACGCATTTTCATGGGCCTTCCATACGCATTCCAAGCGGGAATGTCTTGGCCGACCGAGATGCAATTTCACGGATTGCCATAACGCATTTTTTGCGTATATATATAACGCAATTATTGAGCATTCCTGTGGAGAGGAACATGGACTACTCGCGCTACTATCTGGGCGTGCTTTTGCAGGTGGCGGTGATCGCCAGCTTCATCGTCGGCGGGCCGTGGGTCTGGGTCGGCATCGCCAGCCTGCCCGCGTTCGGCCTTGTCGACAGCGTGCTGCCCAACGACTTTCGCGCCCGCCGCATCCGGCATGAAGGGCTGGTCGAGATCCCCGTGTGGCTCTGCGCGCTGCTGGGTCCGGTGATCTACCTTGCCGCCGCTTACTGGGCCGCACGCAATCCCGGCGCGAACGGGTGGGAATATGCAGGCGTCATCGCCTCGTGCGCGTGGCTGAGCGTGATCCCGCTGGTTCCCGCCACGCACGAACTCTACCACCAGCGCGGCAAGCTGCGCCGCCTTGTCGGCCGGTACTGCCAGGTCTGCTACCTCGACGCGACGCGCGAGATCGCGCACGTGGTGGGCCACCACATCCACGTCGCCACCACGCTGGACGGCGACACCGCGCCGCGCGGCACCAGCCTCTACGCCTTCACCCCGCGCGCGGTGGTGGAGAGCACGAAGGAAGCCTGGCGCTCGGAAAGCGACAATCTGGAGAAGATGGGCAAGGGCCGCTGGTCGATCGGCCACCGGGTATACCGCGCGGCGCTGGTGCTGCTGGCGTTCCACGCGATCCTGTTCGCGATCGGCGGCTGGCGCGCGAATGCCGTGGCGCTGGCCGGGATGATCGGCGCGCGCTTCTGGATCGAGAGCTTCAACTACTTCCAGCACTACGGTCTTATCCGGGTTCCCGGCACGCAGATCGACCGACGCCATGTGTGGAACCATCTGAAGCCGATCTCGCGCGTGATGGGCTTCGAGATCACGAACCACGCCGATCACCACACCAACAGCTTCGCGGCGTTCTACGAACTGGTGCCGGATCGGCAGTGGATCCCGATGCCGAGCGTGTTCGTGTGCTTCTTCTCGGCGCTGATCCCGCCCTTGTGGCACCACAAGGTCATCATGCCCGCACTGCGCCGCTGGGACAACGAGATGGCCTCTCCCGCCGAGCGTGTACTGGCGCGGGAACAGAACCGCCGCGCCGGATGGCCCGACTGGTTCGAGGACAAGCCCGTAGCCGAAGGACAGATGGCGGCGGCGTGAGGCCCCCTTCGTCATTGCGAGCCCAGCGAAGCAATTCAGGGCCGCGTAAACCGCCCTGGATTGCTTCGCTGCGCTCGCAATGACGAGGGAGGTGGCCTTTGAGTGGCAGCCTCGCCGCTCCGGATCAGGCCTGCAATCGCTGCCCGATCCGGTCCATGGCTCCCGATGGAAGCCCCGCCATCGCCTCAAGGTAGGCTGCGGGGCTTGCGCTGATCTCGCCGATCTTGGCGAGGCCGGCTTCCAGATACTCCGGCCGCACCGACATGGCTTCTTCCAGCACCCATTGCGAACCGCGAGCACGATCCTTGCCGAGCAGCGCGTCGAGCCCGGACTCGATGCGCTCCGGTCCCATGGCGTTGGTCAGCAGGTAGTCGTGGAACACGTCGTCGCGGTGGACGCCGAGCGCGATTTGCACCAGCGCGACCGCCAGCCCGGTGCGGTCCTTTCCGGCGAAGCAGTGGATCAGGGTGGCGCCGTCGTCCTGATCCAGCGCGGTCACCAGATGGCCCATGGATTCGCGAAAGCGCGGACTGTCGGGCAGGATGCGGTAGATCCGCGTCATGTGCGCGACCACTTCCTCGATCGTCGTCATCTTCAGGAATGCGGCGACGGCGTGGGGGATCGTCTCGTCATGGGCGGTCGCCCGGCGGATCGCGCCGGCATAGCCGTCGAAGGCCCCGCCCCTTTCGAGCGTGCACTCCGAACCGGCGCGCAAGTCGATGATCGTCGCCACGCCGAGCGCGGACAGGATGCCCTCGAACCCCGCCCCCGCCGCTTCGAGCTGGCCCGAACGCAGCAGGCGCCCGGGCTTGAGCCGGGCACCGGAGGCGGTGGCATAACCGCCGAAGTCACGGAGGTTGTGGACGGGCGAGCCCGCCGGAAACGGGCCCTGAAGAACCGGGGGGGTGCCGGTGGCCGGCTGGCTGTTCGATGTCATCACGCAAGAATCCCGTTGCTGGATTTCGAGGGGCCTTCTGGCAGCTTCGGCGCCTCGGGGTCAACGAAATGGTACATGGATTTACGATTTCCTGTCAGTGCCGCCCCTTCTCCAGCAGTGCGGTCAGGTGGCTCAGCACCACATGGGCGGAGGTCGCCAGCCAACTGAGCAGCGCGTCCTGATGGTTGTTGCCGTCGCGCGCGGCGGTGAGGCAGCTGGAGAGGTCGATCACCGCGCATTTCCACGCGGCGAGCACGTCGTAGAAGAACAGCGCGGCCGGATCGACCGTGCGGCCCGAGGCATTTTCGTAGGCGGACAGGAATTCGTCGCGCCGAAACAGGCCCGATATCATCGTCTCGCCATCGGCACCCCGGTTGGCGAAGATGGGCTGGAGGTTCCAGGCGAGGTCTTCGTGAAAATCGCCGACATGGGCGAGTTCCCAGTCGAGGATCGCGGTGACTGCGCCGCCCGCAGGGTCGAACAGGTAATTGCCGGTGCGGTAGTCTCCGTGGACCAGCACCGGGTCGGTGCAGGCGGGCAGGTTCTCGCGCAGCCAGCATTCGGCCAGCGCCATGATCGGGAAGGCATCGACGACGTCGTCGGCCCAGACCTTGGCCCACCAGTTGACCTGCCGAAGCGCCATTTCGTGCGGGGCACCGCCTGGCATCGCGAAGTCCGGCAGGGCGGCGGCGCGATAGTCGAAGCCGTGGATGCACACGAGGTTGTCGATGAAGGCGGGTGCCAGCAGCGCGATCCAGTGCGCGTCGAAATCGGTGCGCAGACCCGATACGGAGGCGGCGGCCTGCGGGGGCTTGGCGACGCCGGGCACGAACGTCGTGACCAGCGCGGGCAGGCCGAAGGTGGCGCCGTCGATATCGGCATGGCGCACCTCGGGCACCGGCACGACGCCGTGCATGGCGCGCAGCACCTGATCCTCGCGGCGGCGGCAGGTCTCGATCAGGCCCTCCAGCGGGTCCATGCGCAGGACGAGGCGCTCGCCGCCGTGGTCGAACACGAACTGCTCCTTGGAAGCCCCGCCCGCCATGCGCCGCAGGCCCGAGATGCTGCCGGGGCCATACAGGCTTTCGAGCGAGGCGGTGACCTGCGCGATGCTGCGCGGGATATAGGGGCCGGTCAGGCGGCGGGCCTTCTTCTCCTCGAGGATGGCGAAGATGCGAGGTTCGATGGCCACGCAGGTATCGGTGTTTTCGGCGGTCAGGATCACCGGGCGGTCTCCATGGTCAGGTCCGCGATGCTGTGCAGTTCGGCGGGGTTGAGGTCGAAACCGCTGGCGGCGAACCACGAACGATCGCGCAGCGACTGCCGCGTGCTGAAGGCGAGGACGCCGCGGTGCAGCGCCTCGCGGAAGGCGGGTTCGCCATCGCGCGCGGCGGCGCGCACGAGGCTGTCGGTCGCGCGCATCACCGCCTTGTAGTGCGCTTCCGCCGGACCATCCGCCACGCGCGCCTCGGCCAGTTCGGCAGCGGCGGCGCGGGTGGCCGGGCCGCCGGAGGGGGCAAGGCCCTCCAGCGTCGCCTCGAGATCGGCAAGGCAGGTGCGCGCATAGCTTTCCGCCTTGTTCCACTGGATCGCCAGAAGCCGCAGATGCCCGACGATCAGCGCCGCCTGCTCTGCGGCAAGGCTGTTGAGCGGATCGATCGCCGGGCGCACCACGTCCTCCATGGCGCGCACCATCGAGGCGATCCTGAGGTCGATGTCGGGCGTCATGCCAAGTCCGCCCGCAAGCGGTTGAGCGGGAAGCCCTCCAGATACGTGCCCACGCCGATCGCGCCGTCGCTGCGGTGCCAGCGCGCCATCGTGATCGGCGAGAGGTTGTTGCCGTAAGGCACCCAGGGGTGATGGACCAGCACCGAGCCGGAGACGGTATGCTCGCGGTCGTCGCGATCGACGATGGTCATTTCCATCGTCGTGGGGAACAGCCCCGGGCGGTGCGTGCGGACCGAGCCCGCCTTGGCCCCGCGCACTTCGCCGCCCACCAGCGCATAGCCGTGCTTGAAGACGTGCTGCTGCCCCACCGGCGCGGTGCGATCGACCGAGAAGATGCCGTGGAGCGCCAGCCCGTCATCGAAATGGGCATTGGCCCACAGGATCGGATGGAAGCCGTTCTCCGGACGCGGCCCCCAGCTGTGGTCCATGGTCGAGACGCAGTCGATCGCATGGGTCCGCCCGCCCAGCGAGAGCGAACCCTTCATCCGCACCGTCATGTCGAAGTGCGCCGAATAGGCCGTCCCGAAGCCCGAGTTCGCGACGGCCGCCGCCGCGTCCGCCACGGCCATCGGGTCCATCGCGGGGTCGTGGATGTCGTAGGGCTCCATCAGCGCACTGGCTTCGATGTGCAGCTTCACGCCGCCTGCATCATAGTCGAGCACATAGTCGCGGATCGAGGTCGCGTTGAACGACAGGCCGGTTTCCAGCCGGAAATCCTCGGCTCTGTCCACCAGCGGGTTGTGGTTGATGAGGTCGATGTAGACCGCATCGTCGGCGCTGAACCCTGCGCGGTCGATGATCTCGATGTCGCTCACCGTCGCGCCCACTCCGGCGCGGTGGACGATGTAGATGAAGCCGAAGATGTTGGCTTCGGGAATGTAGAAGTTGAAGTATCCGGTCTCGGCCCAGTCGGCGCGGCTGACGTCGGGCAAGTGCAGGCGGGTGTCCGCATCGGTAATCATGCGTCTCTCTCCTTAAAAACGATAGCTGAAGGTGGCGCCGTAGGTCGCGGGGCGGCCGGTGTAGCGGACGTAGACGTCCTGGGTCTGGAACGCGCTGGTCCAGTAGTACTTGTTGAAGACGTTGCGGCCCCAGACCGAAAAGCGCCAGCTGTCGTCGGGCGCATGAACACCGGCGCGCAGGTCGACCAGCGTATAGGCCCGGATTTCCAGCTGCGGGATGTCGCCGATGCTCGCGGTGGTGCGGCTGTTGTAGTTCGCCGAGGCCCCGACGAAGCCCTGCATCGATGGCGTCAGCGGGAAATCATACCCCGCATCCGCCACCACCGACCACTTGGGCGAGAACGGGAAGCGCGCGCCCGAGAAGTCCGCCAGCTCGCCCGACTGGTTGAAGCCGGTGAACCGCGTGATCTCGGTATCGAGATAGGTCCCCGCTACGTTCAGGTGCAGGCCGTCCGCCGGCTGGATCACCACTTCGAGTTCGGCGCCCTTCACCCGCGACTTGGGCACCTGCACCAGCGCATCGAGCGGCCCGAAGATCTGGTCGAGAATACGCCCGCGCAGCTGCTTGTCCTTGTAATCATAGTAGAACACCGCGCCGTTCAGCTGCACCGCATGGTCGAACAGCGGTTGCTTAAAGCCCACTTCGTAAGCGGTGATCGATTCCTGCGCGACCGGCGCCAGTTCCTTGGCGGTGGCGGGCGCGACGGTCGGGAAGCTGCCTGCCTTGTAGCCCCGGCTGACGGTGGCGTAGATCAGCCCGCGATTGCCCGTCTTGTAATTGACGCCCGCCCGCCACGACAGGTTGTCCTCGTTCAGCTTGGCCTTGAGCGGCGTGATGAGCGGAAAGCCCTCGGCAGTCAGCGAATAGCACTGGCCCTCGGCGATCGGCACCACCGGCTGGCCGGGGCGGATCAGCGTCTGCAGGAATTCGAAGATCGGCGCGAAGCTCTCGTTGCCGCCCGGCCCCGGCCCGACGAGCGCGCAGCTGGCGTTGTCGCGGCGGCTGTCGGTATAGCGCAGGCCCGCCTGCACCGTCAGGTTCGGGATCACCTCGTACTCGACATTGGCGAAAAGCGCCGCCGTCTTGATGAGGGAATCGTTGACCGGAGAGACGTTGCCCCCCTCCATCGGCCCGACGTAGTGCGTCGTCGCATCGGTGGCGTAATAGGTCGCGTGATCGCGCGTCTTGTCGCGCTGGTAATTGGCGCCGACGATCCAGCGCAGCCCCGCACTCGTGCCGGTCAGGCGCAGTTCCTGCGACAGCGAGGTGACCTTGCCGTCGGTCAGGATGTCAGCGATCTGCAGCGGCGTCGCGTCGTAGTCCTGGAAGGACTCGGTCCGATAGTGATTGTAGGCCGAGATCGAGGTGAGCGTGACCGTATCGCTCAGGTCGTAATCGACGCGCAGGCTCGCCTGGACGAAGCGGTCGTCGTGCTTCAGCGGGAACAGGTCGGTGGTCCAGTCGGCCGAGCGCGAGGTCAGCGGCTGCGGCGGCAGGGCGCGGATCGGCGCCTCGTTGGGATTGCCGGGCGCGCTGATGAAAGTCTCGGTGCGCTGCGGCGCCTGCGAGTCCGACTTGTCGAGCCAGCCGTTGACGTTGAGCGCCACCTTCAGCGTATCGGTCGGCTGCCAGTCGAGCAGCAGGCGGGCCTGCGTCTCGCGCCGGTTGCCCAGTTCGTCGCCGGTGCTGCTGCTCTTCTGCCACGGCCCGCTGCGGATGGCGCGGGCCGAGAAGCGCGCCAGCAGGTTGGGCGTGATCGGCCCGCTGACGAAGCCTTGCGCATCGATCGTGTCGAAGCGCGAATAGCTGAGATCGGCCCCCGCCTGGAAATCCTGCGTCGGCTTGGCGGCGACGAAGTTGATCGCACCGCCGGTGGTGTTCTGGCCGAACAGCGTGCCCTGCGGACCCTTGAGCACTTCGACCCGCGCCACGTCGAGCGCGGCGGCCTTGGTCATGGCGCTGAACGGCAGCGGCACTTCGTCGGTATAGACCGCCACGGTCGGCGGCGTGGCGAGCGAGAACTCGACGAAGCCGATGCCGCGCAAGGTGTAGATCGGGGTGTTGAACGGCGACGGCTGCGCGGTCAGGCCCGGCACGATCTTGGCGAGGTCGGCGGTACTGGAAATCCCCGCCTGAAGCAGTTGCTCGCCCGAGGCCGCGGTGATCGACAGCGGCACTTCGTTGATCGACTGCGAGCGCTTCTGCGCCGTCACGATGATCTCGGCGATGCCGAAAGACGTCGGCGGCGCGGTTTCCGTGGCCTGCGGCTCGGCAGCCTGAGATCCGGCTGTTTGCGCCCAGCCCGGCATCGGCGCAAGGGCGCTGGACGCAAGAAGAAGCCGGGCAAAACGCCCGTTGCACGCGAATGCTTTGTTCATGATGTTCTCCCAATACTTTGTTCTGGTTTTATTTTTACTTGGTAATCAGAAGCATCTTCGGGGGGAGGATTAGGCGGTGAGCGCGGGGCCGCTGCGGTCGGCGCTCGGTTCGAACCAGTCCGGCCAGCCGGCGCGGCGGTTCTGTTCGCGGGCCAGTTCGCGTTCTTCGGGGCTGGCCAGTTCGTTGTCCCAGCGGCGCAGCGCGGGCTTGATGATGAGGTTGTGCCACAAGGGCGGGATCAGGGCGGAAAAGAAGCACACGAACACGCTGGGCATGCGGATCCACTGACGGTCCGGCACCAGTTCGTGATAGGCGGCGAAGCTGTTGGTGTGGTGATCGGCGTGGTTGGTGATCTCGAAGCCGATCAGGCGCGAGAGCGGGCGCAAGTGGTTCCACACGTGGCGCCGCGCGATCGGGCCGTCTTCCAGCCGGACCAGGCCGTAGTGCTGGAAGTAGTTGAAGCTCTCGATCCAGAAGCGCGCGACGATCATGCCCGCCAACGCCACCGCATTGGCGCGCCACCCGCCGACCGCAAAGAGGATCGCCTGGAAGATCGCCTGCGCCAGCAGCGCCTTGTAGAGCCGGTGGCCGATCGACCAGCGCCCCTTGCCCTGTGCGGCAAGGCCGTCGCTCTCGGTCGTCAGCGCCTCGATCGTGCTGGAAAGCACGGCGCGCACGGTGAAGCCGTAAAGCGATGTGCCGCGCGGCGCGGTATCGCCGTCCTTCACGGTCGCGACATGGATATGGTGCCCCACGACATGCGCGATCTCGCGCGTGCAGTCGAGGTAGCAGACTTGCGCATAGCGGCCGACGAAACGTCGCAGCTTGCCGCGCTGGTGGTAAAGCTCGTGGCTGGACGGCACCAGCGGCACCACCGAAAGCCAGCCGAGTGAAAGAATGACACCGATGTACTGACCCGCGGTGGCATCGGGTGCGCGGACCACCCAGAAGGCGGCGGCTACGTAGAGCCCCGGAGCCAGGAATGTCGCCAGCCACACCGGCAGATCGGCGGCGAAACCGCGCTTCATCCGGCGCGCGGAAAGATCGTCCGGCAGAATGCTGTCTAATAGAGCAAGGGCCGGCAGGGACGCAATTCCCGTCCAGACCCAATATCCTCCCAACGCGAATCCGACATATGTACATAGCTGGACGAGCGCCGCTACATAGTAGCGAATACTGGACATGTTCCTCTCCTACATTTCATAGGATTTATTTTTATATTTTGTGTCTGGTATTTCTTACGCGGAGCATGCCGGGTTTCGGCACGGGGACATTTCCCCTGTGGGCCATCGGCGTCGCTGTAGTGGAATGTATTACATTACAGATGATGACCGTCAACTGATTTATCAATATTGCGTAAAATTTATACGCAGTCCAGACTGCGCCGCGCGGCGCCTTGCGGGATCGATTCCCCGGCAAGGCGCAGGGCCGATACGTCCCACAGGGACGACAAGGGAGAGAACTGCATGATACTCAAAGGAAAGACCGCCATCGTCACGGGCGGCGCGACCGGCATCGGCCGCGCCATCGTCGAGCGATTCCTGGCCGAAGGCGCGCAAGTCGCGATCGCCGACATCAAGGGCGCCGAGGACGCCGCCGCCGCGCTGGGCGCCAATGCCTTCGGCGTCGCCACCGACGTCGCCGACAAGGCCAGCACCGAATCGATGGCACGGGCGGTGACCGACCGGTTCGGCGGCATCGACATTCTCGTCAACAATGCAGGCATCTTCACCGGCCTCAATTACACCCCGATGGAAGCGATCGAGGTCGATGCCTGGCGCCGCATCATGGACGTCAACGTCATGGGCCCCTGGCTCTGCGCCCGCGCGGTGCTGCCCGCGATGCGTGCCGCCGGCGGCGGCAGGATCATCAACATCGCCTCGGTCATCGCCAACCTCGGCATCCCCTTCATGCTGCACTATGTCGCATCCAAGGGTGCGCTTGGCGCGATGACGCGCGCGATGGCGCGCGAACTCGGCGCGACGCAGAGCGGGATCCTGGTGAACTCGATCTCGCCGGGTTACACCCACTCGGACAACGCAGTCGCCAACGCCGACCAGCACGCCGCCTTCGAAGGCACCGCCGCCTCGATGCGCACGATCGCCCGGCCGCAGCAACCGGGCGACATCGCCGGCGCCGCGCTGTGGCTTTCCGGTCCGGACGGCGGCTATATCAACGGCCAGAACATCGCCGTCGACGGCGGCATCTTCATGACCCAGTGACGCAGTGCCTCCCCGCGCGTTACGCACGCACGGGGAGGCACTTCAGATATGGCTATGGCACCCTTGTGGTACCTCTAGGTGCCGTTGAGTGCATCCCGGTTCCGGGTCAGGTAAGAGCGGCTCAGCACGTCCTGCTGCACCCCGAAACCCAGCATTCCCGCGCAGTTCCAGCGCATGAAGCTCTGCGCATAGACCATCGAGGGGAACGGTGCCCAGACGCACCCGTTGATCGCCGCCGCCGTCAGTTCATGCCGCCGCCCCAGCGCATCCTCCACTTGCAGGTGGTTGGACATCGGCAGCCCGGCGTGGCGCTCCACCGCCCCTTGCGCGGAGACAAGACCGCTGACCACGCCGTCCTCCAGCACATAGCCGCTGATGAGCGGGCCGAAGCCCGACCGCGCCGCCGGATCGAGGCCGAGGAACGCATGAACCGTCAGCTTTTCCGCGAAAGAGCCGTGAATCCAGGTGGCATTGCCGTTGTCCCGCTCCTTGCGCGGCCCCCAGCTGCGGTCCAGCGTATCGACGCAATCGACCGCATACTCGCGCCCGCGCAGCCGCAGGCGCCCGGTGATCCGGCCGGTGATCTCGTAGTGCCCGGAGAACGCCGCCCCTCCCCAGCCCGCGCCGATGCGGCCCGCCGCCATCGGGTCCATCACCGGGTCGTTCATGTCGAACGGTGCCATAAGTGCCTGAAAATCAAGTTCGAATGCGGTATCGTCGATACCCTCGTAGCGTATCCGGTAATGCGAAAGCGGATCGACCGCCTCCACCTCCAGCCCATTGGGAAAGGCATAACGCAGCAGCGAGGCGGGGCACGGCAGATGCTGCTGGTTATCGACATAGGCCTGCGCCTCCCACGCCGGAGCGATGCGGTCCTGCACCAGCACATCGACCATCGCCACGCCCAGCTCCGGCCGCGACAGCACGTAGATGCTCCCGGAAATGCAGGCTTCGGGCACCGAAAACGGGAAGAAGTTGGTCTCGCACCAGTCGTAGGGTGCATCGGCGCCGAACTGGAATTCAGCGTGTTTCCTGGCAATCATTCGCCATCCCTTCAATCAGTTGCCCGCGACCATGGCCTCCACGGTCGGCAGCGAATCCGCATCGTGGTCGAAGCCCGCATCCTGAAACCAGCTGCGCGCCCGCCGTGCCTGCCGGATGGAAAAGGCCAGCACCGCCGCGTCGATGGCGCTCCGCACCGCAGGCTCGCCGTCCTGCGCCATCGCGCGCACAAGCCCCTCCAGCGCGCGGCCGACGCGGTGGAAGGCAAGGCGCGGGTCGGCGGGATCGTCCACTTGCGCGCAGGCCTCGGCCAGTTCGCGCCGCGCCATGACTGCCGCAGGCCCGCCCTCGATCGGCGGCAGCGCGGCGACCACGGCCAGCAGGTCCGTCAGACACAGCGCGTGATAGGCGCCGATCAGCGGCATGTGCCGCTCCAGCATGCGCAGTTGCGCGAGCACCACGCCGCACTGCTCGACGGCCAGCAGATTGCCGGAATCGACTGCCGGAACAACGACATGCTCCAGCGTCTGCACCACACTGGCAAGGCGGATGATCGGGTCCGGTGTCATGCCATTTCTCCAGAAAGCAGTTCGCACAGGGTGTCGGACATCCCGGCCGTGCACGATGCGAGGAAAGCCAGCAGCGCGTTCTGGTGGTTGGTCCCGTCGCGCGCCGCGATGATCGACGAGCAATGGTTCATGGCGATCAGCTTGTAGCTCGTCAGGACGCGATACCAGTGCAGCGTCGCCGGATTCACCGTGCGCCCGGTCAACGCCTCGTAGCGCGAAATCAGGTGGCCGGTGGTGAACATCGAGCCGACATGGAACACGCCGTCGGCATCGCGGTGGCCGAACAGCGGCTCGAAACTATAGGCGATATCCTCATGAAAATCGCCGATATGCGTGAGTTCCCAGTCCAGCAGCGCGGTGATTTCCTGCCGCTCCTCGTCGAACAGGAAGTTGCCGACGCGGTAGTCACCGTGGAGCAGCACTGGCTGCTCGCAGACGGGCAGATGGTCGTAGAGCCAGGTCTCGGCCAGCGTCAGCAGCGGCAGGGAATCGGTTTCCTCCAGCGCCCGCACGCGGGTCCAGTAATTGACCTGCCAAAGCGCCGCGTCGGTGGTTTCGGGCCGGGGAACGACGAAATCGTCGAGCCCCGCCGCGCGATAATCCACCGCGTGAATGGCGGCGAGATGGCCGATGAACTGCGAGGTCAGCGCATGCCCGAGGCTTTCCCCGAACCGCGCCTTCAGACCCGAGGGGCCGGCGCCGCTGTCGATGGGCTTGGTCACGCCGCCGACGAAGCCGGTGACCATCAGCGGCTGGCCCATCGTCTCGCCATCGCCGTCCTCGGTCAGGACGGGCGGCACCGGCACCACGCCCGCGACCGCGCGCAGGACTTGCGCCTCGCGGCGGCGGCAGGTCTCGATGATGCCCTCGCGCGGGTCCATGCGCAGCACGCAGCGGGCGAAGGCGGGGTCGATCTCGCCCTCGACATCGAAGACGAACTGCTCCTTGGAAGCCCCTCCCCCCATGCGGCGCACGCCCCGTGCCCGCGCGGCGATGCCTTCGCGGGCGAACAGGACCGAGAGCCCTTCCGCGATATCAGGCGCGGTTCGGGGGATATAAGGCCCCAACTTGCGGCGTTCCTGCTTCGCCAGCAGGATTTCGAGGAGCCGGGGCTCGATCGCATCGCGGTCGATCGCGGCCACCGGTTCTTGCGCTAAGCGCTGTGCCTGGGTCTGCATGACTCCCTCTCTTTTTCTATTTTCCGGTGAACACGGGCTGCCGTTTCTGAGCGAAGGCGGTGATGCCTTCGCGCGCGTCGGCAGTGGCGGCAGCGCGGGCCATGGCCTGTGCTTCGGCCTCCATCTGCGCCTCCGCCGGGACTTCGCCCGAGAGGCGCAGCAGGCGGCGGATTTCGCCGATGGCGCGGGTCGGTCCGGCGGCGATCCGGTGGGCGAGTTCTTGCGCCCGCGCCGCCAGCGCCTCGTCGCCTTCCAGCACTTCGTCGACCAGCCCGGCCTCAGCGGCGGCGGCCGCATCCCAGGTCTCGTTGAGGATCAGGAACCGGCGCGTATGGCTGCGCCCCATGCGGTGCACGAGCGAGAGCGAAGCACCGCCGTCGCAGGCCAGCCCGATCCCGGAATAGGCCGAGACAAACCGCGCCCGGTCGCTCGCCAGCACGAAGTCCGCCCCCGCCGCCAGCGCCACCATGCCGCCCGCGCAGACGCCGTGGACCGCCACCACGATCGGCGCGTCGAGCCGCTGCAGCCGCAGAATTCCGGTATGGAAATCGCCGGTCCACTGCTTCATCAGGCGCGGCAGTTCGTCCAGCCTTGGCAGGAAACCCGCGATGTCGCCACCATAGCCGAAGGCCCTGCCTTCCGCGCGGATCAGCACGGCGCGAACGTTGCAGCGTTCCGACAGGTCGACCGCCACGTCATAAAGGTCGCGGCAGAACGTGCCGTTGATGGGATTGCCGGTCTCGGCCTTGGTGAACGTCAGCGCGGCGATGCCGCCCTGCACGTCGAGGCGCATCGTCTCGTAGCTCATGCCTCGACACTCGCGAGCGGCGCCAGCCTGTCGTCGAAGGCGTTCAGGTCCGGCACGGCGAGCACCGGACGGCGATCAATCTGTGCCACGACGCCGCGCAGATCGTCCAGCAGGGCCGCCCGCGCCGGCTCGCCGATATAAGGCACGTTGTAACCGACGAAGGGCTCCAGCACGCTGGTGCCGACATAGCCGAGCGTGCCCTGGAAGAAATGCCGCATCATGCCCGTGACCAGTTCGCCGTGCACGCCTTGCGCGCCGAACATGTTCTCGCGCCCGCCCAGGCTCATGGCCGCGAAACTGCGCTTTCCGGCCAGTCCGCCGCGTCCGTAGAGGCGCTTTCCGCCATAGCAGACGCCCGACAGCATCACCCGGTCGAACCAGCCCTTCAGGATCGCGGGTGCGCCGAACCAGTAGATCGGGAAGGTGAACACCAGCAGGTCGGCGGCCAGAACCGGCTCGATCTCCTCCAGGATATCGGGCGCCAGCGTGCCGCTTTCGTAGCCGTGGCGCTGCTCCAGCGCATAGACCAAGCGCTCATCGTCGCGGCGGCTGCCGAAGTCGGCGGGCGAGGCGACCGGGTTGAAGCGCTTGGCGTAGAGGTCGGAAATCGTGACTTCGTGACCGTCCGCCTCAAGCTGCGAAGCGATGACGGTCTTCATGGCGGTGACGAAGGAATCGCCCTCAGAATGGGCGTGAACGAGATGGGCTTTCATCGCGGCGTCTCTCCGGCGCTGTAGAGGATGGTTTCGGGCAGGGGCAGGCTCGCCGGGTCGCGGTCGAAGCCGGTGTCGGCCACCCAGGCGCGTTCGAGCAGCGTCTGTCTGCGGGTGTGTTCCAGCACCACCGGCCCGATCGCGCGCAAGGTGGCAGCGTCTTCTCCGACCTGCTGCACGGCGGTCTCGATCGCACCGCGCAAGGCCCTGACCGCCTGCTCCAGAGCGGTGCGGTCAGGCACCACCGGCGGGGCGATCGCGCGGACGTCCTCGATGGCCTGCGCGAGTTCGCCGCGCGCGGGGTGCGCATCGGGCAGGCATGCGGCCACTTCGCTGCCGAAGGCACTGAAGGCATGCGCGTCGTGCACGTGGAATGCGTATTCCTGGGGGATCTGCTTGCGCACCAGCGCCAGCGATCGGACGATCAGCGCCAGTTGCTCACGCGCGAAATCGGCGTCGGGCGGCAGGACCGGCGCGACGATATCCTCCAGCGCCTTCTGCACGGCAGCGAGGCGCAAGGGTGTGTCAGGAACCATTCTCGGCCCTTTCCAGATGCTGCAGAAGCGTATCGACGCAGACATGGCCGAAGCCCGCCAGCCATGTCAGCAGGATGTCCTGATGGCTCTTGCCGCCGATCACACAGCGGATGCCGGTTGCGAGGACGATTATCGCCGATTTCCAGGTGTTCATGACGCTGTAGTACGCGATCTTGCGCGGATCGACCGGGAAGCCGGTGGTGCGTGCGTAGCGGTCGAGGAACTCGGCCTGCTCGATCAGGCCGCAGACGATGAAGCGCCCTTGCGCATCGCGATAGCCGTAACCTTCCTGCAGCGTCCAGGCGAGGTCTTCGTGGTAATCGCCGAGGTGGGCCAGTTCCCAGTCGAGAACCGCCGTCACTTGCGCGGTGTCGGGATCGAACAGGAAGTTGCCTGCGCGAAAGTCATGGTGGACCACCACCACCCGCTCGATCGGCGGCGCATTGGCACGCAGCCACTGCGCGGTATAGCGGATGATGGGCATCGGCTCGTACGAGTCTTCCTCCCAGATCCGCTCCCACCAGTTGATGACCTGATGGACCCCGGCGGTACTGCCTGCTTCCGGCCGATCGAAGGCGTCGAGATCGGCCGACTGCCAGTCGAATTGATGTATCCGCGCCAGCAGGTCGACGAACTGTCCACCCAGCGCATCCTGCAGTTCGGGAGAGAACCCGGTGCCCAGCCCGGTGACGTTGCCGCCCGAGCCCGGCGCCTTGGTCACGCCCTCAACAAACCGGGAGATCATCGCCGGACGGTCGAACCATTGCCCTTCGGCATCCACCCAGGGCGCATCGGGCACCGGCACCGTACCGGCCATCGCCCGCATCATCTGGAATTCGCGCAGGCGGTGCGTCTCGACGACGGATTCGGGCGGTTCGCGCCGAAGGACATGGCGCGCCTCGGTTCCGTCCGGTTGTGCCAGCGTGAAACTGAACTGCTCCTTCGATGCTCCACCGCCCAGCGGCGCGACTTGGGAGACCCGGGCGCCCGGCATGGCGTGCGCGAAGAAGCGCTCCAGCCTTGTTGCGATCTCGCTGACCGGACTAGGCACGTAAGCTGGGCCGGAACGCGCCTGCAGCTTTCGGGTAAGCGCTTCGTCGATCGTGCGTTCCGTCGGATAGCGAAGGCGCAGCGCCTCTATCCACTCGCGCGTGGGATGCTGCTTGCTATCCATCGCCGCGCCCGATCAGTGTCTCGATGGAGGGCAGGTCGGCGGTGTTCACGTCGAAGCCGCAGGCCGCGAACCAAGACCGGTCCCGGGCGGCCTGACGGTTTGCGTGCAGCAGGACTTCACGGTGGAGCGCGCGGCGAAAGTCCGCGTCGCCGTCCCGATCGACAGCGCGAACCAGCCCTTCCAGCGCTTCGGACAAGGCACGATAAGCGACTTCGCCGCGCACCGGAGGCGTTCCGGCGAGGGCCGCCAGTCCTGCCGCTGCGGCAAGGGTTTCAGGCCCTCCCGCCGCATCGATCCTGCCGGAGACCTCGATCAGATCCTGCACGCACAGGCGGGCGTAATCTTCCAGCTTGTCCCACTGCGCCTCCAGCATGCCGATATGCGCGAGCATGAGCCCGGCCTGCTCCTGCGCCAGCGGATTGCCGGGGTCGATCGCGGGCATGATGACCGTCGCCAGCGCCCGGCGCATGCTGGACAGGCGGACTTCGAAACCGGGGTTCATGCCGCCTTCTCCTCAAGCATCAGACGCGTGATCTCGTCGAGCAAAGGGTGCGTGACCATCGACAGCCAGGTCAGCAGGATGTCCTGGTGGTTATGCCGGTTGGCCGCCGCCGTCAGGCCGCTGCTCGCCATCGCCACCACGCTCCACGACAGCAGGATGCGGTAGAAGCGCAGAGTGTCGCGATCGACGATGCGTCCCGTCTCGCGCTCGTAGCCGCCGATGAAATCCTCGACGGTCATGAGGTTGGAGCACAAGTAGCGCCCCTGTTCGTCGCGCGCGCCGAAGATTTCGACCAGCGACCATGCCAGATCCTCGTGATAGTCGCCGACATGGGCGAGTTCCCAGTCAAGGATCGCGGTGATTTCGCCGCTGTCGCCGTCGAACAGATAATTACCGGTACGGAAGTCCCCATGGACGAGAACCAGCTCCCGTGCAGCGGGCAGATTGCTGCGCAGCCAGGATTCGACGACCGCAAAGCCCGGGATCGGCGCATAGGCACCCTCCCGCCAAACCCGCGCCCACAAGTTGACACGCTGGCGCGCGGCCTGGAACGGGTCCGCATCGGGAATGGCGAAGTGCTGCAATGCTGCCACCCGGAAGTCGAAGCGATGGATGGCCGCCATCAGCCGGAGGAACTGCGGTCCGAGCCGCTCGCGCCATTGCGGCGTGAAGCCGGTGCCAAGGCCCGATACGCCTGCGCCCGCCTGCGGCGGCTTGGTGCTGCCACGCTCGAACGAGGTTATCATCCCGGAAGCGCCGAGCCATGTCCCCTCATGATCCAGAAAGCGGGGACGGGGCACCGGAACCACGCCCTGCATGGCTTCCAGGATCTCGAACTCGCGCCGTCGGCTCGTTTCCAGCACGCCGTCAGTCGGGTCCATCCTGACCACGAGCTGTTCGCTGCCCTCAAGGCAAGGCGCGTCCAGCGTGAAAAGGAACTGCTCCTTGGACGCGCCCCCCGCCAGCCTGCGCAGGCCGCTTACCTTCGCAGCCGGATGGAGGTTCTGCGCGAACAGGCGCGTGAGCCGCTCGGTGATGTCGTCGATCGCGACAGGATGATAATCGGATGACGCCAGCTTCGCCGCCCGACCATCCAGCATATGCGCGAGCGTGGGGTCCTGGTCGGCCGGGTCGGCGGCGCGGTTCCGCGCACGATCCGGGCACAGTTGTACGACGCGGGAATCCCCGCCGAACCTTTCGGTCATACATTCTCCCATGTATCTCTATCTGTTATTATCCGGTGCCAGGCACCGGCAGATCACGGTCAAGACTTGAGGAAAGAGAAGTCCCTGATATTCGGCCGGACTTGCCGGACTATCGCAGCTATCGTCCTGCGATCTTCGTCGGACACGATGCCATAGACGATCAATGCGGCATCGTGCGTCATGCGGGCCACGAATTCGGCATCGTCCAAATCTTCCTGGACCCACAGGTCGATCACGCCGGAACTGTGCGTCAGCAATGCCAGTGCGACATCGTCACGCGAAAACGATCCATCGCTCGGATGGTCGGACAAGTAACCGCGCTCGACCAGTCCCGCGAGACTGCGACGCCAGAAGTCCAGCGCGCGGTCGAGGTAGACCGGCCGCGCACCCATGTCGCGCTCGCCCAGCTGGAACTTGTAGAGCGGGCGATAGAGACCCGGCCGCTCCACGAAGAGTTCCGCAGCGAACGTCATGGTGTGTATGGCGTAGAGGACCGGGTCCTTCTCCGAAACATCCGCCTCGCGGCCGCTGATGATCGCATCCAGGCACCGGTTCAGAAGGCTGTAGAGTACCGTCCCTTTCGATCCGAACAGGTTGTAGAACGTCGTCGGGCTGATCCCGACATGCTTGGCCAGCTGGTGCATCGTGAAGTCGGTGCTGGATGTCGAAAGGATCAGCGCCTCGACGCTGTCGAGGATAAGGTCCTTGCGCTGGTCTTTCGGCAGCTTTCTCAACATTTCGGAATCCCGGCAGCACCTTCGGAATGCAGGCAATGTGTGAAGGTTAGCGCCAGAACACGACTTCGCAATCGTAACTCCTGCCACGGCCAATCAAACAGTAATTCGCTTTTCGACAGCGGAGCGAACATTTGCGAACGCTTCCGCTTCCTCAATCACCAAGTTCGGGTCCTTTTCGACCCTGTGCCTCGAAGTGTAATACGTTACAAAAACTCGGTCAATATGTTTATTATTATCTGCTTTCGAAATGCCGGAGATTTCTCGCAGGGGTTCCGCAAAAAATCTCCGGCCCGCAGGCTTCACGCCATGACGTATATGGACTTGGTGTTCTGATAGGCCGCGATCGCCTCAGGCCCGAACTCCCGGCCGAGGCCGCTGGCCTTGATGCCGCCGAACGGCGCGCCGAGCGACGGCATATAGCCGTTCACGCCCACTGTTCCGCTGGCTACCTTGCGAGCGATCTGCGTGGCATGATCGCCATCCGCGCTCCAGACCGAACCGCCGAGGCCGAACGCGCTGTCATTGGCGATGCGAATGGCTTCTTCCTCGCCGTCGTAGGGGATCACCGAAAGCACCGGGCCGAAGATTTCCTCCTGCGCGATGCGGGCTCCATTGTCGACGTCGGCGAAGATGGTCGGCTCCACGAACCAGCCCTGATTGGTCGACTGCGGACGACCGCCACCCGCGACGAGGCGCGCTTCCTGCTTGCCGATGCCGATGTAGCTTTCCACCCGGTCGCGGTGTGCGGCCGATGCCATCGGCCCCACCTGCGTCGCAGGATCGAGCGCATCACCCACCACCAGTCCGTTCGCGAACTCGGCCAGCGCCCCGACCACTTCGTCATAGCGGCGACGCGGCGCCAGCACGCGGGTACCGTTGTAGCATGCCTGGCCGTTGTTGAGCATGCTGGCCATCGGCACGCCCTGCAGGAACGCGCCGACATCGACGTCGTCCAGCAGGATCGCGGCGGACTTGCCGCCCAGTTCCAGCGTGACCGGGCGCAGCAGTTCGCCGCAGGTGCGCGCGATCGCCCGCCCTGCCCCGGTCGAGCCGGTGAAGGCGACCTTGTCGATGCCGGGGTGCGAGACGAGGTAGGCGCCGACATCACGGTCGGCCGCGACCCAGTTGAGCACGCCTGCAGGCACACCCGCTTCCAGCGCTGCTTCGGCGAGCAGGTAGCTGTCGAGGATCGTGCCGGGTGAAGGCTTGATGACGACGGTGCAGCCCGCCGCCATGGCCGGAGCGATCTTGTTGAGCGCCAGCGTCACCGGGAAGTTCCAGGGCACGATCGCGGCGACCACGCCGATGGCGGAACGCTCCACCAGCGTCTCCTTGCCCATCTGCGAGGGCCGCACGTCGGGCGCGCCGAGCCCTTCGGCAAGCTGCGCGTAATACTGCACGACGCCTGCGCCGAACTGCCCTTCCAGCAGCGTGCTGAGACCGATCGGCATGCCGTTCTGCGCACTGACGGTGCGGGCGATCTCATCTCCCCGCGCCGCGACGGCGGCAACGAAGCGCTGCATGACCGCCGCCCGTTCGGCGGGGCTGGCGTCCGCCCAACCCGAAGTCTCGAAAGCCTTGCGTGCTGCAGCCACCGCCGCATCAACGTCGGCCTCGACCGCTTCGGGCGCGCTGCCGTATTCCTCTCCGGTTGAGGCGTTCACCAGCGTGAAGCGGCGGTCACTGGCGGGGGAAACCCACTGGTTGCCGATGAAGAAGGCGTCCTTGGATATCGTCATCGTGGTCATCCTCTTGTGGTATGGGGGTGTCAGGCGCGCGCACCGGCGGCCGAGCTGGCATCGGTGAACTTGTCGTAGTGGATGGCCTCCAGCGCGACGCCCTGCCCCGTCAGTTCGGCGACGGCGGCATCGATCATCGGCGGCGGGCCGCACATATAGGCCTGCAGATCCTGCGATCCGCCAAGTTCGGCGATGGCGTCGGCGATCTCCCGCGTGACCAGACCGTGACGAACGCCGTCGACCTGCTCTTCGGACAGGGCCGGCCGAAACAGGAACTTGCCCTCCCAGCGCGCCGCGATCGCGGCAATGTCTTCAAGGCAGTAGAGATCGCGCTCTCCGCGCCCGCCGAACAACAGCACGACGTCGCGCGCCACGTTGCGGGCAGCCGCATCTTCCAGCAGGCTCATCAGCGGCGACAGACCGCTGCCGCCGCCGACCAGCAGGATGGGCCCCTCACCCGGCCGCAGCCAGAACCCGCCGTGCGCGCCCTCGATGGCGAATTCGGTGTCCGCCAGTTCGCCTGCAAACAGCGCCTCGGTGAAAGCGCCGCCCGGCACGCGGCGGACGAATGCGGACACCGTCCGGCTACCTTCCGGCGCAGGGGCATGGCAGAACGAATAGGACCTGTGCCCCGGCCCCGAAGGCCACCGCACGTTCATGTACTGCCCGGCCTTGAAGCGCAGCGGCGCATCGACCTGCCAGGTCACCTTGCGGATGTCGTGCGTCAGATCCTGCACCGAAACAATTCGGCCGCCGACCGTCACCGGCGCCTCCTCCGCATCCGGCAGATCGACCTCGATGCGCAGATCCGATTCGGGGATCGCCTGGCAAGCCAGGATATAGCCGGCTTGCAGTTCCTCGCGGCTCAGCGTGTAGCCGAAGGGCGTTATCGCATCGACCTTCCCCGACAGCAGCCGCGACCGGCAACTGCCGCAAGTGCCGACCGTGCAGTCGTGCGGATAGGCCAGCCCGTTTTCGAGCGCCTGTTCCAGCACCGTCTTGTTCCGACCGACCGAGAAGGTCGCCCCCGAAGGGACAAGCTCCACCTGCGGCTCGGGCTTCTTGCCGAATAGCTTCTTGAACATGGTCCTATCCCAAATCGGCCGATTCTCGGTGGTCCGGCTTACGATCCAACTATCAGCGGATGCTGCAAAGCACAAACTCGTAAATCTGTTGACATTCGATTCGAGCTACATAATTTACGTATCAAGGTCACGCAAAAAACGTAAAAGTGATCTGGGAATGGGAGAACAGCATGAAAGCGATTCGCTGCGTGAGCATCTGCGCGCTCGCCGTCGGACTCACCTCGCCTGCCTTCGCACAGGAAAGCCAGGATACTGCCAGCCAGGGCGGCCTGCACGAGATCATCGTCACCGCCACCAAACGCTCCGAGAACCTGCAGGATGTGCCGGTCGCGGTTTCGGCGATCTCGTCTGAAACGCTGCAGTCCAAGGGTGTGTTCGAGACCTCCGACCTCAATGCCTCGATGCCGAACCTGCAGGTGTCCTCGCCCTATGGTTCGCAGCAGCCGAACTTCTCCCTGCGCGGCGTCGGCGTCGGCACCGAATTCAACGCGAACGCCGCCTCGCCCGTCGGCGTCTATGTCGACGAGGTCTATCAGGCGTTCCGGTCCAGCCATGGCCAGCAACTCTACGATCTCGAGCAGATCGAGGTCGTGCGCGGCCCGCAGGGCACGCTTTACGGCCGCAACACCACCGGCGGCGCGATCAATTTCATAACCCGCAAGCCCAAGCTCTCCGGCACCAACGGCTATGCCACCATCGGCTACGGCAACTACAACCGGATCAACGGCGAGGCCGCGATCGAAGTCACGCCGGTGGAGGACAAGGTCGGCATCCGCATCGCCGGAACTTACGTCGATTCCGACCCCTACTTGCGCAACCGCCTGGCGCCCGGCCTGAACACTTCGGCAGCGGGCGGCGCATCGGGGCTGAACCAGGTGAATGACCGCTCGCCGGGCGGCACCAAGAGCTACGGCATCCGCGGCACGCTGCGGGTGAAGCCGACCGATACGCTCGATATCACGCTCAAGGGTTACTACGCCAAGGCCGTCGGCGGCACCGAGCCGCCGCTGCCGACCGGGCAGTCGAAGACCAGCGACGTCATCGATTATACCTCGCCCAATTTCCTGCTCGGCGGCCTGTTCGGATCGCTCGCCCCGGCGGGCCTGCTGCCGGCTTCGTACAGCCAGTCGGGCGAAGGACTCGGCCTCAAGGAAATCCAGGCCGACACCATCGGCAAGGCGCTGACCCGCTCGGAAGGCGTCGTCCTCACCGTCAAGGCGGAACTGGGCGATTCTCTCGATCTGGTTTCGGTCAGCGGTTACGATTCCGGGCGTTACCTGCAGTCGATCACCGACTGCGACGGCACGCCGCTGCGCATGTGCGCGATCGGCTATCAGTCCAACTTCAACGCCTTCAACCAGGATCTGCGCTTCGTGCTCGACCGGCAGGCGTTCAAGCTGATCCTGGGCGGCGGATATGGCCGCGACTCGATCACGGCGGACAACCGGCCGGACTTCTTCAACTTCCTGAGCGACGTGCGCGCGGCGGTCGGCCTGCCAGACACGTATTTCAACCCAGGCGGCGCCTTCAACGGCACGGCGCTTTCGGCTGGCTCCCTGCCCACCGGCATCCGCGCGACGAACCATTCCAAGCAGAAGCGCACCAGTTGGGCCCTCTACGGCGAGGGCAGCTACGAGATCACGCCGACCCTGAAGCTGACGGCGGGCCTGCGTTACACGATCGACAAGACACGCTTCATGGACGGCATCACGACCTATTACGACGATGCCGGCAATGCGCGGATGATCACCGTGTCGGACTTCAACGATCCGGCGCTGGGCAACACCTACTTCATCGAGCCGGTGCGCGACGAAGCCGGCAACATCGTCATCCCGTCCTACCGCGACCTCGGCGTGCCGATGCCCGGCGGGCTTGAGCGCAGCGGCAAATCCAAGAAGTTCACCGGCCGGGCGATCCTCGACTGGAAGCCGATCGACGACGTGATGCTTTATGCCAGCTTCAGCCGCGGCTACCGGGCGGGTACCTTCAACGGCCTCGCCTACGGCAGCGCCAATCAGGTCTACTTCGTGCGGCCCGAGCAGGTGAATGCCTACGAGATCGGCTTCAAGTCGCGCTTCCTCAACAACCGGGTGCAGGTCAACGGCGCGTTCTTCTACTACGATTACAAGGGGCAGCAGGGTCAGGTGGTGGATAATACCGCCACCGCCAACCTCATTGCGCTCGACGGCACCCTCAAGGGCTTCGAGGCGGACATCCAGTTCGCCGCCACCGACCGCCTGACGCTGACCGCGTCCGTCGGCATCCTCGACAGCAAGTACAAGGGCTACGATCAGGCCGCCTGCGCCGCCAAGGATTTGTCCGGGCAATTTCCCGCGCAGGACGGCTCGTGCGTCCAGACCTCGGGCGGCAATGTCAGCGTCGGGGGCAATCCCTTCCCTTATGCCGCCAAGTCCTCGCTCAACTTCGGGTTCGACTGGGACGCGGTGGAGCTGGGCGGCGGCACCATCAAGCTGCACGGCGATGCCTCTTACACCGGCCGGTATTACTTCGACTCGTTCAAGGACTATAGCCGCGGCCCGCTCCCGAGCGTCGCCAGCGGCAAGTTCGGCGAGGGCAACGGCGACTACTGGCTGCTGAACGGGCGCATCTCCTACGATACGCCGCGCTACACGATCTCGGTCTGGGGCAAGAACCTGACCAACAAGGTCTATTACCCTTACGGCATCTCGCTCGAAAACCTGTTCGGCAACGGCTACCGCGTGCGCGGCCTGCCACGCACGTACGGCATCGAGGCGACGATGCGCTTCTGACGGTGACCGGGGCGGGGCCGATGGTCCTGCCCCTTTTTCATGACCTTACGACAACAAGAAAACTGGGAGAGTGCCGTGGAGACCCCCTACAAGTACGTCCGGATATGCGCATGGGGAGGCCCGATCCTCCTGATCGTCACCATCATCTTCTGGGGCATTCTGGGGCGCAACATTCCGCCCTACTCCGCCGGGCTTTCCGCCGCCGAGTTCAAGGCGCAGTTCGCCCCGGTGGCGGACCAGATCCGCGTCGGCATGACCGTGACGATCGCCTGCTCCGTCCTCTACTTCGTGTGGGGACTGGCGATCACCAAGGTCATGGAGAAAGTCGAGCGGCACAACAACGTGCTCTCCACCCTGCAGTTGTGGGGCGCCGGGTTCACGACCCTGATCTTCGTCATTCCCTGCGGCATCTGGCTGACCGCCACCTTCCGCGCCGACACGCTGGAGCCCGGCACGCTGCAGATCCTGTTCGATCTGGGCTGGATGATCTTCGACCTCGCCTATTCACTCACCACCCTGCAGATGGTGGCGCTGGGCGTGTGCTTCCTTTCGGACCGGCGCCAGGTGCCGCTGTTCCCGGCCTGGGTCAGCTGGTTCAGCATCTGGGTGGGCGTGATGTTCGTGATCGAGGCGCTCAATCCGTTCTTCAAAACCGGCCCGTTCTCGCGCAGCGGCACCGTCAATTACTGGCTCGAGTTCTCAATCTTCTTCCTCTTCATGGCGATCATATCGGTCTATCTGTTCAAGGCGATCGACCGTCTGGTCCGAGAAGAAGCGCCCTGACCGTGCATGGCCAGCCAGGCGCGGGCAACCTGCGCGAACGCGACCGGACGCTGCCCGGCGATCCGGGCGTGTTCTTCTTCATCACGGCAGACATGGCGATGTTCGCGGTGTTCTTCCTGCTGTTCATGGTTGGGCAGTTCCAGGACCCGGAAGGCTATCGCGCCTCACGCGCGGCGCTCGACCCGGTGCTGGGGCTGACGAACACGCTGATCCTCGTCTTCAGCGGCTGGTGGATGGTCCGCGCCGTCGAGGCCGGGCGCGAGGGCGACTGGCGGCACGCCCGCACGCGGGTGCTGGCGGCGATGCTGTTCGGCTCCGCTTTCGCCCTGACCAAGGGCTACGAATACTACGCCAAGGTCTCTGCCGGCATCACGCTGACCTCCAGCGAGTTCTTCGGCTATTACTTCGCCTTCACCGGCATCCACTTCCTGCACTTCGTGCTCGGGATCGGCGTGCTCGCGGTCACCGCAGGCAAGCTCACCAAGCCCGAGGGCACGAAAACGCTGGTCTGGCTGGAGAGCGCCGCCGCCTACTGGCACATGGTCGACCTGCTGTGGATGGTGCTGTTTCCCATGCTCTACCTTGCGGGAGGCACGTCATGAGCGCCCGCTTCGGCAGTACCGCCACCCTGCTCGCTCTCGCCGCGCTGTCTGTGGGCAGCTTCCTGCTCGTCGAAACGGAAGCTGCTTCCCTTGTTGTTGGCCTGGCCGCCGTCGCGATCGCGCTGGTCAAGGCGTCGTTGATCCTGAACCGCTTCATGCATCTGGAATGGCGCCACCGGCCTTTCGCGCTGCTGCTGGCCGCCTGGCTCGGGATCGTCGGCGCCATCCTCGGCGGAGGACTATGCGCTTTGCCCTGGAAGGCTCCGACTCACATTCCTGTCGCCGTGAATGACAGGGCACTTCCCTTCGAGATGATAAAGTGATTAACTGGTTTGGAGGCGGTTCTTGGAATCGCTCGGCCGTATCGCCATCCGCGCCGTCCTCCGGCGCAGTACAGTGGTAGCGGACGCAGACAATGGCGCCGGCAACAAGCCGGCGCTGATATGAGAATGACGGAGAGTTTGTCCTCGATGACTGATCAAACCATGCGCATAGAGCGCGACGGTGCCCTCGCCCGTCTCGTCTTTTCCCAGGCAGAGCGTGGAAACCCCATCAACGCCGAATTCTGCGGGGCATTCCTCGATGCCGCAAACACGATCTCGGAAGACCCGTCGATCCGGGCCGTGCTGATCGTCGCCGAGGGCAAGAACTTCAGCTTCGGCGGCGATATCGCCACGTTCACCGGTGAGCTCGACCGCCTGCCGATGATGATAAAGCGATGGACCGCCGCGCTGCACGTCGGCATCGCCCGCTTCGCACGCATGGACGCGCCGGTCGTCGTCGCCGTGCAGGGCATGTCGGCGGGGGGCATGAACGGGCTTGTCGCGGGGGCGGATTACGTCGTCGGCTCGGCCACTTCGCGCTATCTCGCCGCTTATGCGGGGATCGCCTTCTGCGCGGATGCCGGAACCTCGATCATGCTGTCGCGCCGTATGGGCATCGCCCGCGCCAAGCGCTTCCTGCTGATGAACGAGCTGCTCGATGCCGATGCAGCATTCAGCGCCGGGCTGGTGGACGAAGTCGCGGCGCCTGAGGATTACCTCGCCCGCGCCGAAGCCGTCGCGCGCCAATTGGCCGAGGGTCCGACCCGCGCCTTCGGGGAAATCCGCCGCCTGTTCCTGAGCGTGGAGGACCAGCCTCTCGAAACACAGCTCGAACTGGAGGCGCTGGCCCTCGCCCGCTGCGCCGGGACCGCCGACGCCCGCGAAGGCATCACCGCCTTCGCCGAAAAACGCAAACCCGTCTTCAAGGGGGAGTGACGCCATGTGGCTATATCCCGAAGTCCGCACGATGGGCGAATTCATCGAGTATCACGCCCGCCACACGCCCGATCGCCGCGCGCTGGTCTATGGGCAGCGCAACATCTCGTTCGCCGAATACGACCGGGCCGCGAACCGTATCGCCAATGCCCTCGTCGCCCGCAGGATCGGTCCGGGCGACCGGATCGGTTTCCTCGGCCTCAATTCGCCCGACTTCTATTTCTCGCTGATCGCGAGCGCCAAGACGCGCGGCGCTTTCACCGTGTTCAACTGGCGCCTTGCCGCAGGCGAACTGGCGCAGTTGATTGCGGACAGCCGCGCTAGCGTGGTGCTGGTCGAGCGCTCGATGGAAACCCTGTGGAACGAGGCCATAGCCATCGCCGGGCATGCTCCGGCGGCGATATGGTTCGACGAGGCCGACAGCATCGAAGCCCAGTGCGCCCACTACCCCGACACCCGCCCCGACCTGTTCATCAGCGAGGAGGACATCGCCGTCCAGCTCTACACCTCCGGAACGACGGGAGTACCCAAAGGCGTGATGCTCAGCCACGGCGGCTTCAACCGCATGCGCCTGTGCGAGCATCTCGAACCCGCCTATGAGTGGGTGGACGGCGACATCTTCATCAATCCTCTGCCGAATTTCCACCTGCTTTCGATCGGCATCGCTTTCCAGTGCCTTTACAACGGCGTCGCCATTTCGGTGGTGCGGCAGTTCGATCCCGGGCTCGTCTGCGAAGCCATCCAGCGCGACCGTCCCACGTTGGTGACGCTGACACCGACGATGCTGCAGATGCTGCTCGATCATCCGCGCGCCGCCGACACCGATTTCACCTCGATCCGGCTGACGCTCTATGCCGGATCGCCGATCTCGCTCGGCCTCATCAAGCGCGCGATCGTGCGGATGCCGGGCAAGTTCATGCAGTTCTACGGCGCCACAGAGGCGGGCGGTGCCTTCTCCATCCTGCGCCCGGACGAGCATGACCTCGACAACGAGGCCAAGCTGCAGAGCTGCGGACGGCCGCTGCCGCTGATCGAGTTCCGCATCGTCGATGCGCAGGGCAACGAGCTGGGCATCGACGAGCCCGGCGAGCTGCTGATCCGTACACCGTCGATCACCACCGGCTACTGGAACCAGCCCGAGGCGACCGCCAAGGTGCTCAGGCACGGCTGGTATCACACTGGCGACGTCGCGCGCCGGGATGCGGAAGGCCTCTACTACATCGTAGATCGCCTCAAGGACATGATCGTGTCGGGCGGCGAGAACATCTACTGCGCCGAAGTGGAGAACGTGCTCTCCACCCATCCGGAAATCGCGACCGTCGCGGTGATCGGCGTGCCCGATGCGCGCTGGGGGGAAGCGGTCATGGCATGCATCATCCGTCATCCCGGCGGCACCGTCACCGAACCCGAAGTCATCGCCCATGCCCGCACGGCCCTTGCCGGGTATAAGGTGCCCAAGCGCGTCGTCTTCATGGAAAGCTTCCCGCTGATCCCCAGCGGCAAGATCTCGAAGAAGGATCTGCGCGCGCCCTATTGGGAAGCGCACGGAAGGAGCGTGGCATGACCGGCATGCACCCGCACCTCTTTGCGCCGGTCCTGATCGGGACGCTAGACCTGCCCAACCGTGTCATCATGGCCCCGCTGACCCGCGCCCGCTCGGGCCCGGACCAGGTGCCCACCGCGCTGATGGCGCAGTACTACGCCCAGCGCGCCGACTGCGGGCTGATCGTGTCGGAGGCCACCGCCGTCGATCCGCTCGGCATGGGCTGGTATGGCGCGCCGGGCCTCTACAACCCGGAGATGGTCGCGGGATGGCGTGTGGTCACCGACGCCGTCCATGCCGCCGGTGGGCGGATGTTCGCCCAGTTGTGGCATATGGGCCGTCTCGTCCTGCCTGACTATCTCGGCGGAGACTTGCCGATCGGTCCTTCGGCAATCGCCGGAGAAGGCGAAACGATGGCTCCGCCGCCGCCCGACTACACCGGCGGCTTCCTGCCGATGAAGCCCTACGTCGTCCCGCGCGAAATGGACCAGGCCGATATCGACCGCGTCGTCGCGAGTTACGGAGCGGCGGCGCGCAATGCGGTTGCCGCAGGGTTCGACGGCGTCGAGATTCACGGCGCCAACGGCTACATCATCGACCAGTTCCTCCAGTCGAAGACCAACTTGCGCAGCGACGGCTATGGCGGCGAAGTCTCCAACCGGGCGCGCCTGCTGCGGGAGATCATCGAGGTCGTGGCGGCACAGGTCAATCCGGGCCGCATCGGCCTGCGGATCAGCCCCACCAGCGAACGCAAGGGCATGGGTGATGAAGACCCCGGCGCCCTCGCCGAAACGATCGGGCAGATCGCCGGTGAGTTCGGCATCGCCTATGTCCATCTGATCGAGCCGATCGCGGCGGGATTCATGGAAAAGCCCCGGCATCCGGTCATGGACCGGCTGCGCGCGTCCTATGCCGGAGCGGTGATCCAGAACGGCAGCTTCGACGCGGCGACCGCTGATGCGTTCATCGCCGCAGGGCAGGCCGATGCGGTATCGTTCGGACGCCCCTACATCGCCAATCCCGATCTGGTGGAGCGCATGCGCGAAGACCGGCCATTGGCCGCAGCGAACTTCGACTACGCCTATGTCGGCGGAGGATGCGGCTATACCGACTATCCCCGGTATGCCGGGTAATGATCGCGACCCTGCCGGAATTATCCGGCGGGTCGGATCAGCCGTGTAACCGCCTCGATCAGCGCCTTGCGTGTCGAGGCGCGGTCATACCCGAAGGCCGTGTTGAGCACCGCGCGGCCTTTCATCCACATCGCGAAGGCCGACGCCTGCTGCCGCCGCAGCGAGACGAGGCCGGCCCAGATTCCGCGCCCGGCCTGATAGCTGGCGGTGCCGTCCAGTATCCGCAAGTGCTCGACGAGGGGAAGCAGTTCCGGCTCCCGCCCTGACAGCAGCGCGACTTCGCCAATCGTTCTCGCGAAGGATACGTAGAACCCATTGTCACCGCTGCCGTCGGCCGGCGAGATCGCGTTCGCCATGCCTTCGGCCCAGTCCTCCAGCGTAAGCGGCTTGTCCTTCGCGCTGTACGGATTCAGCGGATCGGCCACCTTGTGGATCATGGCGCGCCACATCGCCTGATTGCGAAAGTTCGACATGCCTCCAAAATGATAGGCGATGATCGAGGGAGACACGCCAAGGTTGCCGGCGATCCGCCGCTGGTTCACCTTTTCGATCCCGTGTTCGAACAGGTCACGCGCCGCCTCTGTCAGCAGCCGTTCGCGCAGGTCGTCCGGATTGGGCGGCGCGCGCATAGCGAAACTTTCGAGCCTGGGCTCCAGCAAAGCGCTTATGCTGTGCTCTTCATCCCACGATAGATCGAACATTGCCGCCAGGAGTGCACGCAAGGTCTCGCGCTGCAGGATGGGATATTCGGCGAAGGAATCGAGACCTTGCGCCCAGACTTCCTCCATGCACAGGTAAGTGACCAGCGCTTCGGCAAAGCTACGGTCCCGCCCCTGCCCCTCCAGAATATCGCCCCACGCCCGGACTCGCATGTCGTGCCAGGCTTCGACGTGACGCAGGTTGCCGGCCACCGCTTGCGGATGGAACAGCACTTCCGACCAGAAGCGGGCATTGTCGCTCCCATGCCGTAGCCGGATATAGTTCGCGGTCCACTCGACAAAGTTCAGGTAGCCGAGCGGTCTGCCGGCGATATTTGCGATCAGGCTTTCGTGAAACGCGCTATCTTCGAGAAGTGCCTGCTGCAGCGCCGCGCGAAGGAGGCCTGACTTGTCGCCGAAATGATGGACGATCGCGGCGGTCGTGACTCCGGCGTTCGCGGCTATGGCGCGCATCGGCATGTTGCGGATGCCTTGCCGCGCGATCCCCTCGACAGCTTTCCCGACAAGCAGAGATTTCAACGGATAGCCGTCCTGTCCGGACGGTGCCGCTTCCTGGAGAGCCTGTACCGACATGACGGCACCTTACAGGCCCACAGGTTGAGCGCAATGACCTTGCGTGACACCGAACATAACGAATGAACAGCCATTACCCATCACATGATTTATATATATTATTATATATCAATATTTTAATTCGACGTCGAAGTTAGTTTTGGCGCGATGACAAAACAGGATGGCAAATACCTCTTGTTCGCTTTGATTAATCAGGTTACCAATTTTCAAACAGCCGAATGAGTCGGCGAACGAATGGAGAGGAAGGACGCGGGCGCCGGGGCACAACCGCCGATCGAGCGCGCTGATGCGAACTTTCCAAGCATCTTCAGGCATGGCCGTCCCGCAGATTGCGACCGGCAAGACATCCTCACGACTGCAGGAGACAGCGTCCGATGAACGTCATCACCTCGATCCCGAAATTTGCCGACAGGCACGCCTACAAGCACGATCTTGCCCCGGACGGCCGCGAGGCTCTCGCGCACATGCTTATCATTCCCGAGCACGGAATAGCCGGCTTCATCTATCCCAGCCTGCGCGGCGGCGGCACGGCGAAAGTGCGCACCACGCTTTTCGGCCCAGGCCTTGGCGAAGAAATCCACGAGGAGATCGAAGGCGAGGCCCCCGACCTCGATTTCGACGACTGGCGCTTCGGACCGCTGGAAATGGCCATCGTCGAACCTCACCACAAAGTCGAACTGCGCTGGAAGGGAGAGCGCATCCAGTTCGACGGCACGTACGAGGCAGCCTATCCCGTCTACGCCTTCAGCTCGCACCCGGACGGCCTGCCGCCTTACTACGGTGACGACCGCACCGAGCAGCACGGCAGGGTCACCGGCCAGTTGACCGTCGACGGTAAGACCTTCGAGGTCAACGGCTGGCTCGTGCGCGATCATTCATGGGGGCCGCGCGTCTGGGGGCTCAACCAGCATTACAAGTGGTTCCACGCAGTCACTGCCGAAGCGTCGATCCATTACTTCGAAATGCAGTCGTTCGGCCGGCGCCACCTGCAAGGCTATCTCGTCAAGGACGGCAGGATGACCCACCTCGTCGATGCCGAGTACGACTACACGTTCGACGAGAACATGATGCAGCAGACTTTCGATTCCACCGTATTCGACGACGAGGGCCGCACGGCGCGCGTGGAATGCAAGGCATTCGCCAACATCCGGCTCGACTTCGATCCGATAACCTATCTTTGCGAGGCACCCGTCACCGTGACCATCGATGGAGTCCCCGGCGCCGGGTGGTGCGAGTTCTGTTGGAACAAGGACTACTACAACTTCGCCCGGCAACATGTGGCAAAGTACGGCCAGTAGACAGCCGAGCCGACCATGACTGCCCTGACGATGAGGTTATCCCGATGGCTACGGTCCATTCGACCAGTACATCCGCCTTCGCATCCACGCCGGATCGGTCCGATCTGGAGCCCGGCATCCGGGCCGTGCTCGATCGGCGGGCACTGCGCAAGGCGGCCAGCGACGTCTATCGCGTCGCGTCGATCGCAGAAGTTGAGGAACGCCTGTCCCGGTTCCTGGCAAGCGTCGCTCCGGGCCTGATCGCCAGCGGCGTGCGCCGGCTCGGCGGCGGCGCGTCCAAGGAACAGTTCTACTTTGAAATCGGCGGCGGCGCTGCTCCAGCGCAGGCCTACGTGCTACGCATGGAGCCGATCCAGTCGATCTCGGAATCGGATCGGGGCCGCGAGGCCGACCTGCTCAACGCGGTGCGGGGCATAATTCCCGCGCCAGAACCGGCATGGCTCGACGCGGAAGGGACATTCTTCGGCCAGCCCGCAGCCATCATGCATTTCGTCGCCGGTGTGACCAAACCGAGCGACAACGGCAATACGGTGACCGGTCTGGGCACTTATCTGGGGCCGGATCTTCGCGGCAGAATCGCACCGCAATTCATCCGCAATCTCGCCGCCATCCACGCGCTGGACCTTGCCGATCCGAATCTTGCCAGCTTCCAGCGACCGGACGCCGATCCCTGGCAGGCGGCGCGCTGGCAGGTGAACTGGTGGGCTCGCCTGCACCACGAAGACGTGATCCAGGCCCATCCGGTGCTCACACTCGCGGAAGAGTGGATGTATGCCAACCTGCCCGCCGCGACCGATCTGGTGATGGTCCACGGCGACTATCGCACCGGAAACTACCTGTTCGACGAGGACAGCGGCGAGATCACCGCCATGCTCGATTGGGAACTGGCCCATATCGGCGACCCGCACGAGGATCTCGCGTGGACGCTCCAGCGGATATTCGGTTCGTCCGAGAACGGCGTGCACCTTGCCAGCGCGATGCTGACGCGCGAGGACTTCATTGCCGCATATATCGCGCAGACAGGACGATCGGTGAATCCGCGTTCGCTGCATTTCTACGAGATACTCTCCGCCTACAAATGCGTGGTGATGACGCTGGCGACCGGCATGAAGACCGCGCGCGACCGCCACAATCATCAGGACGTCCTGCTCACCTGGCTGGCACCCGCGGGATACATCTTCGTGTCCGAACTCTGCCGCCTTCTGGATGAGGCAACCGCACCATGAATCCATCGATCGAAGATCGCCTCGGCAGCATGATCCGGGCCATGGAAGAAGTCGTTCTCCCCGAACTGCGGGGACGCAAGGGGCTCGCGGAGGAGCAGGCATCGCTGGTACTGGGGCATCTCCACCAGTTGCGCGCGCAGGCAGGCCTGAACACGCGCTACGAAGACGCCGAGTTCCGCGCACTCGCAACGTTGGCCGCAGAACTGGTCGCAGCAGCGAACGGCGGCCCGGTGACGACATCCGCAGCGCATGAATTGCGGTCGGCGGCCATGCCCGCAACCGACGATGACGCCCTGCAGGCAGCGACCGTACGGACGAGCGCCGCCATAGCCGCGCTGATCGCCGCTGCGCACGTCGATGGAGATACCCGGTTCCGCACTGCCGTCTACCGGCAGGTGCTAGGCCACGGGGCCGCGACCGCCCTGCGCGACCGGAGCTGGTTCGCGATTACCAGGTTCGAAGGCCCGGACACGGAACTGCCGTCGATGACGGCTGCGCTCACGTAGTTTCGGCTTTTCGGGCCGCGAACACCGGGCTCACAAGTTACGACGGAGGGGACTGTCAAGGATGAATTCCCGCCCCGTTCGCTCTCGATCTCGAAGGCGCTTTCAGGGTGAGCCAGCTCATCCGTCTGAAACCGCGCACTTACGGGATAGAGGCGAAGATGCAATTCCAGGCACGGAGAGATCGCATGCACCCTGTATTCGTCACCCTCGAACTCCATTTCGCACCGGGCACGATGGAGACGTTCCTGACGCAACTGCCCGGCATTCTCGAAGAGACGCGCAGGACCGACGGCTTCGTCGCCATCAGTGCCCATCGCCATCATGAGGACGCCGACAGACTCATCCTTTCCGAGCAATGGCACAGTGCGCTGGCCTATCAGACCTACCTGCAGTCCCGCATCGTCTCAGGGCTGTTCACGGACTTGTCCAAGCTGCTCGTTGCGGAACCGCGCATCGACATCTGGCAGCCCGCTCATCTCACCGTAACGGCACCAGTCGACTGACAAAGAAGGCGCGGGAGGCAAACTCTCCCGCGCCCTTTTCATGTCAGCCTGCGTCTGCCAGCCAGCGGCGCGCCTCGGCGTATTCGTCCACCAGCGTACCGATCCATTCCCCCGCAGGCCCCGCGACCTTGACCGCGCCGATGCCCTGCCCGGCGCTCCAGATTTCCTTCCACGCCTTGGCGTTGTCGCCGCCGCCGTCGATGTTGATCGCCTTGCCCGCCGCGCGCACGAGGTTGTCCGGATCCAGCCCGTTCTCGACGATCGAGGGGCGCAGGAACGTCGCCTTCACGCCGGTGAACGAGTCGCTGACGAGGATGTCGTCGGCCGCGCAGTCGACGATCATCTGCTTGAAACCGGCCTGCGTGTTGGCCTCTTCCGACGCAAGGAAAGCCGAGCCGACATAAGCGAGGTCGGCCCCCATCGCCTCGGCCGCCAGCACCGAGCGGCCGTTGGCGATGCAGCCCGAGAGGATCAGCAGCCCGTCCCACCACTCGCGGATTTCCTGCACCAGCGCGAAAGGCGAGATATTGCCGGTGTGCCCACCTGCACCGGCACCGACAGCTATGATCCCGTCCACGCCCATCTGTGCTGCCTTCTGCGCGTGGCGGTTGCGCACGACGTCCTGGAACACCAGCGCGCCGTTGTCCTGAAGCCGCCGCACGAGGTCGGGGTTGGCCGCCAGCGCCAGCACCACGATCGGCACCTTGTGGCGCAGCACCACCTCCAGATCCGGCTCCAGCCGCGAATTCGAGGCATGGGCGACGAGGTTGATCGCATAAGGCGCGTCGCCCACTTCGGCCTTGATCCGGCCGATGTCGGCATCGAGCGCCTCGGTCGTGCGCGGGTTCAATGCGGGCATCGAGCCGATGATCCCGGCCTTGCACTGCGCGATCACGAGGTCCGCGGTGGAGGCGATGAACATCGGCCCCGCCATCACCGGAATGCGCAGTCTGCCCTTGAGGGCGGCGATCTCTTCCCTGTTCATCGTTCTATCGCTTCCATGTTATCGCGCCGTCATCCAGCACCTTGCGATCCCCCACCAACGCGCGGAACCGCGCCGAGGCATCGCCGTCCTTCCATATCTCGAATGTGACTTCGTCCCCGGGCATGACAACGCCCGAGAACTTGCAGGCCAGCGCCCCCACCGCCCCCGGATCGCGCCCCAACGCGCGCGAGACCGCCACGCCGGCGACGGCATAGCTCGCCAGCCCATGCAGGATCGGGCGCGGGAAACCGGCCTTCGCCGCGAAGCCCGGATCGAGATGCAGCGGGTTCCAGTCCCCCGACAGGCGATAGATCAGCGCCGCGCGCGGCGAGATTCCGTAGTGCCGGACCGCATCGGGAGCGCCGACCGGCTCGAACTTCGCCTCGCGCGGGGCTTCGGGGCCGCCGAAACCGCCGTCGCCACGCAGCAGCAGGGTCTGGCGCAGGCGGCAATGGACGGCGTCGGTATCGGCATTGCTGATCTCGCGCTCCAGCACCAGCACCGCGCCGCGCCCCTCACCCCGGTCGGTCAGCGAGACCACGCTCGCCGTCCCTGTCACCGTGGCGCGGGGGGGCAGCGGCTCGAAGAACTCGGCTGCCTGCGCGGAATGCACCAGCTTGCCGAAATCGACCCCGAGCGCCGGCTCGCGAATCCACATGCCGGGCGAACACAGCGTCACACCATAAGTCGGCAGAACCCGCAGCGATCGTTCATCGAGAAACGCGAGGACGCCCGCGTCGCACGGATCGTGCCCCAGCCCGACGCCCAGCGCATAAAGGATCGCGTCACGCTCGGCATAGGACTGCGTGCGCACGCCGAAGCCGTAGTCCCGGATCGCGTCGGGCCGGATCATGGTCACACCGGGTCCCAGGTGAACACGTCGCCCGAACGGTGAAGCGGGTAGAAGTCATTGGCGAACTGCGGGAACACGCGCTCGGTGATCGTCTCGGGCGTCCAGCCCTCGGCGGTGTGGGCGGTGCGGATCGGGCGCGACTGCGAGAACAGGTAGATCTCGTTGTTGCGCACGCCGAAGACCTGTCCCGTCACGTCCTTGCCGCCATCGCTGCACAGCGCTGCACAGAACGGCCCGATCTTGTCGGCGTCCAGCTTCTTGAGGCCCTCGACGCGCTTCTGCTGCTCGGGTGTGTCGGTCGGAATCGAGCTGACCATGCGCGTCCACGCCCAGGGCGCGACGGCGTTGGAGCGCACGCCGAAGCGCTGCATGTCGATCGCGATGCACTTGGACATGCCGACGATGCCCAGCTTGGCCGCCGCATAGTTCGCCTGCCCGAAGTTGCCGACGAGCCCGGTCGAGGAGGTCATGTGCACGAAAGCGCCCGAGCCCTGATCCTTGAAGAACGGCGCGGCGGCGCGGCTGGTGTGGAAACTGCCCATGAGGTGCACGTCGATCACCGCGCGGAA
The DNA here is from genome assembly GCF_015594425.1 of Novosphingobium sp. HR1a. Taxonomy (NCBI): domain Bacteria; kingdom Pseudomonadati; phylum Pseudomonadota; class Alphaproteobacteria; order Sphingomonadales; family Sphingomonadaceae; genus Novosphingobium; species Novosphingobium sp. HR1a. The sequence continues at coordinate 12,193 of NZ_JABXWS010000090.1, read as the reverse complement.
GTCCTCCGGCTCCATCTTGTGGAAGATCACGTCGCGCAAGTTGCCCGCGTTGTTCACCACCGCGTCGATCCGGCCGAAGCTGTCGATCGCGGCCTGGACCATCGCCTGCGCCCCGTCCCATTCGGCGACGCTGTCGTGGTTGGCGACCGCCTGCCCGCCCAGCGCACGGATTTCCTCGACCACCTGCTCGGCGGGCGAAGCGCTCTCCTCGCCCTCGCCGGTCAGCGCCACGCCAAGGTCGTTGACGACAACCGCAGCACCCGCCTTCGCCATGGCCAGCGCGATGCCGCGACCGACGCCGCGACCGGCGCCGGTGACGAGCACGGCCTTGCCTTCCATCATTCCCATTGTCGTATCCTCAGTAGCTCTTGGGAAGGTCGAGGACCTTCTCGGCGATGAAGCTCATGATGAGCTGCTCGGTGATCGGCGCGAGGCGCGTCAGCGCGGCCTCGCGGTACAGTCGCTCGACATGGTATTCCTTGGCATAGCCAAAGCCGCCATGCGTCGCGACCGATTGCCACGCCGCGTCATGACAGGCGCGGGCGGCAAGGAACTTGGCGGAATTGGCCTCGGCTCCGCAGGGCAGGCCGCTGTCGTAGAGGCGCGCGGCCTTCTCGACCATCAGCCAGGCGCTTTGCAGATACATCCACTTTTCCGCGAGCGGGTGCTGGATACCCTGGTTCTGGCCGATCGGCCGGTCGAAAACCACGCGCTCCTTGGCATAGTTCACGCCCCGGCGCAGTGCGTCGGAACCGATGCCGGTGGCGGCGGCGGCGATCAGGATGCGCTCGGGGTTTAGCGAGTGGAGGATATAGCCGAAGCCCTTGCCTTCCTCGCCGATGCGGTCCTCGTCGGGGATGAACAGATCCTCGATGAAGATCGCGTTCGAATCCACCGCCTTGCGGCCCATCTTGGGGATCAGGTGGACATCGATCTTGCTGCGGTCGAGGTCGGTGTAGAAGATGGTGATGCCGTCCGTCGGCTTGGTCACGTCCTCGAACTTGGTGGTGCGGGTCAGCAGCATGATCTTGTTCGCGACCTGCGCGGTCGAGGTCCAGACCTTCTGGCCGTTGACCCGGTAGCCGCCGGGCACCTTCTCGGCGAATGTCTTGATCCGCGTGGTATTGAGGCCGGCGTCTGGCTCGGTGAAGCCGAAGCACACCTGGTCCTCGCCCGAGACAAGGCGCGGCACCCAGCGGGCCTTCTGCTCCTCGGTGCCCTTGACCACGATCGGGTGCGGCCCGAACAGGTTGATATGGATCGTCGAGGACGCGGCGAACCCGCCGCCGCAAGAGGCGACCTCGCGGATCATCGTCATCGCCTCGGTCACGCCGAGGCCGGAGCCGCCGTATTCCTCGGGCATGGTGATGCCCAGCCAGCCGCTTTCGGCCATGGCGCGGTGGAATTCGCGCGGGAACTTGCCGTCGTCGTCGCGGGCAAGCCAGTATTCGTCGTCGAACGGCTTGCAGACCGCGCGCACGCCTTCGCGGATGGCTTCGAGATCTTCCTCGGTCGGAAGGGGACGGAGTGCACTCATGACGAAATCCTCGTTGAATGGGACTGGATGCGGCGCAGCAGGTCGGGCCCGCGCCACAGAAGCCAGGCGGCGTTGACCATGTTGCCGGTGCAGCAGGTGACGATGAACAGCACGACCACAAGCGTCAGGTTGCGCTCGTAGGCGTAGATGATGAGCGAGCAGAGCAGGAAGCCGGAATAGGCATCGGCCCAGACGTAGAGGCCCCAGACCACCGACCACACGTGGAGCTGGTCCGGGATGACCTCGCCGGTCGCGAAGGCATAGAGAAGGAACGCGGTCAGGCCGACCACGATCGCAAGGCTGGCGCCGCGCGCGAAACCGCTCATCCATCTTCTCCTGCTGCGGCCAGCGTCTTGTGCGCGGCCTTGAGGTGGGGAATGTCGAACATCTTTCCGTCGATGCCGATCGTACCGAGTTCGGGATTGGCGGCGAAGGCATCGACGATGCGGCGGGCATGGGCCACTTCCTCCTCAGACGGGCTGAAGCAGCGGTTGATCGTGTCGACCTGATCGGGGTGGATGGCGATGCGGCCGAGGAACCCGTCGCGCCGGGCCTTGCGGCAGTCCACTTCCAGCCCCTCGGGATCGCGGAAGTTGGCGTAGAGCGTGTCGATCGGCACGACCCCGGCCGAGGCCGAGGCGAACAGGCACTGCGCGCGGGCAACCTGATAGGGGAAGGTCCAGGAGCCGTCGGGCTCCTTGTTGTCCGTCGCGCCGATGGCGGCGCCAAGGTCTTCCGCCCCCCAGGTCAGGCCGACGAGGCGCGGGTGCGGCGGCGTGTAGGACTGCAGGTTGAACATCGCCAGCGGCGTCTCGGTGGAGACGACGGCGATCTTCACCGTGCCCACCGCCATGCCCGCCTCGGCCTCGAGCCGGTCCAGCTTGCGGGCGATTTCAGCGATGTCCTCGGCGCCATTGGCCTTGGGAACCAGCAGCCCCGCAAGGCCAGGGCGCACCACGGCGGCAAGGTCGTCGTCGATCAGCCCGCTGTCGAGCGGATTGGGCCGCACGAACAGCGCAGCGCCGACCTCGCCCGCGCGGTCGAGCCAGCCCGCGACGATGCCGCGCGCCTCGGGCTTCACCGCCGGAGCAACCGAGTCCTCGAGATCGAGGATCAGCACGTCCGCCGCTGTCTGCGAGGCTTTTGCGAACTTTTTCTCGCTGTCGCCCGGCACGAAGAGAAGCGAGCGCAGCCTCACGCCGGCTTCCTCAGCATCAGTGCATTGCGCTTGGTGCGGCAGACGATCTGGTCGTTCTGGTTGAGGCCGATGTGCTCGAACAGGACGATGCCCTGCGTCGGGCGAGACTTGCTGGCGCGCACCTCCAGCACATGCGTTTCCGAGCGGATGGTATCGCCGGAGAAGACCGGGTTCGGAAACACCGTATCGGTCATGCCGAGGTTGGCGACCGTGGTGCCCAGCGTCGTATCCTGCACCGACAGGCCGATCACCAGCCCCAGCGTGAAGATCGAGTTCATGAGCGGCCTGCCGAATTCGGTCTGCGCCGCATAGTCGTGATCGACATGAAGCTGGGCCGGATTGAAGGTCAGCGACGAGAACAGCATGTTCTCGTATTCCAGCACGGTCTTGCGGATCTCGTGCCGGATCACCTGCCCGACCTCGAACTCCTCGAACCAGAGGCCTGCCATCGTATCGTCTCCCTATTATCTTGTCAGTTCAGGCGGCCGAGGATCGCCACGGCGGCAACGCTGTTGAACGGTGCGCCGCCCAGATTGTGCGTCAGGCCGAAATCGACCTTGCCGCGCTGGCGATCGCCCGCCCGGCCCTGAAGCTGGTTGTAGACCTCGTAGGCCATGCGCAGGCCCGAGGCGCCGACCGGGTGGCCGAAGCACTTGAGCCCCCCGTCGAGCTGGCACGGAATCGCGCCGTCGCGGTCGTACCGGCCATCGAGGATGTCGGCAGGCGCGCGGCCCTCATCCGACAGGCCGAGGTCTTCCATGATGACCAGTTCGGTGATCGAGAAGCAGTCGTGCACCTCGGTCATGTCGATGCTCTGCTTCGGGTCGTGGATGCCCGCCTCGGCATAGGCCTTGCGCGACGCGACGCGGGTATTGGGCACATGCGCGCCGTCCCATTCGCCGTACTGCATCTCCCAGCCGTTGCTGGCGCTGAGCTGGATCGCCTTGATCGTGACGGGGTTGACCTTGCCCAGCCCGCGCGCGATGTCGGGCGTGGTAACGATGGCGCAGGCTGCACCATCCGACACGCCGCAGCAGTCGAACAGGCCGAGCGGATCGGCGATCATCGGCGCGTTCAGGATCTTGTCCATCTCCACCGCCTTGCGCATGTGCGCCTTGGGGCTGTGGACGCCGTTCTGGTGGCTCTTCCACGAGACATGCGCCATCGCCCGCTTGAGGTCGCCCGCGTCGATCCCGTGCCGCGCTGCATAAGCGCCCGCCAGCTGCGCGAACGTGCCCGGCGCGGAGCCGTAAGGCATCCACAAGTCGTTCTGCACGCCCTTGGTCTTGAGCGGCAACCCGCCGTAGCCGGTGTCCTTGAGCTTCTCCACGCCGATGGCCAGCGCGATGTCCACCGCGCCCGAAGCCACGGCATAAGCCGCGCCGCGCAGCGCCTCGGTCCCGGTGGCGCACATGTTCTCCACCCGCGTGACCGGCACCCGCTGCAGGCGCAGCGCATGGGCGGCGGGCAGCGCGGAATTGCCGACGTTGATGTCGTCGAGCGCATTGCCGACCCACGCCGCCTCGATCTGCTCGCGCGCGATACCGGCATCCGCCAGCGCCTCGCCGAACGCCTCGACCATCAGCCCGTCAGCGCCAAGCTCCCAGCGTTCGCCGAAACGGCTGCAACCCATGCCGACGATGGCGACCTTGTCCCTGAATCCGCTCGCCATCAGGCGTCTCCCAACGTCGGGCGCGCGCGCGGCGCCGCTTTCCAGAAATAGGTGCGGGTGCCCAGCTCGCGGTTCTGCGACTTGATGCGCAGCCGCATGCGGACGCGGTCCCCCACCGCAAAGCCCTGCTCGGGCCGGTCGACCATCTCCATCAGCACCCGCGCGCCGTTGTCGAACTGGACGAGACCAAAGTCGAACGGCGGATCAGGGGTGAAGTTCAGCCGGTCCGCCGTGATCGAGACGATCTTCGCCTCCAGATCGGCAAGGCGCACGTCCTCCAGAACTTCGGGCTCGGACAGAGCCGGGTTGACCGGATAGGCGCTCTTGGGGAACTGGACGTTGCCCCCACTGTCGCGCCCGCCGATGAAGCCGATGGTGTCGCGGCCGACGCGCTCCAGCACGGTGGCCTGCGATTTCTGCTGGAATTCCGCGCGCATCCCCCAGTCGAGCGACAGCGCACCCGAAAGATTGAGGAAGCGCGTGGGAGAAGTCAGGCGAAAGCCCTGCGTGAGAACCTCGGCGAACCCGGCCACGCCCTCGACTTCGCCGGTCACTTCGAAGACCAGAGCATCGACGCCGCTGCCAAACCCGACGACCAGCACGTAATCGCCCACTGCCGCCGCCGCCAACGCAAGGCCGAGGCCGTAGAGCGGCATCGCCGTGCCCAGATCGCCCGCCGCATCGGAAACCGATTGACAATGATTGGGCGCAGCGACCTTCAACTGCCGCGCCGCAGCGGCCCATGTCCCGCCGACCGGCTCGGCCACCGCGACATGCGTCAGATGGCCCGGCTCGATCCCCGCTTCCTCGCAGGCGTCGCGGATGGCGGGAACGATCAGTTCGGCCACCGCCACGTCGCGTACGAAGCGTTCCTCGTAGGCATAAGGCGTGGGGTGATCCTGCGAGGCATAGCGATCGACCAGATCGTGCGTCACGCTGGCGAAACCCGCCAGCCGCGCGCCGCCGCCCTCGCCGATGCGCACCGCGGCGGCGCCGTCGCCATAGGCGAGCTGCGCCGCGCTGCCCGCCTGCGTCAGCCGCTTTTCCGAGGCGACGACGATCTGGTCACCCGTACCCAGCAGCGCATCGAGCATGGCAGTCGTCGCTGCCCGCCGCGAATTGCCGAAGTCCACGGTGCGCACCGTGCGCGGCAGGGCCAGCGCATCGAGCGCGATCGCGCTTTGCGAACGCTCCGTGTAATAGGCCGAGGTCGAGGCGATCCGCAGACTTTCGGGCGCGGTCCGCACCAGACCCCGCGCCGCTTCTACAGCCATGGTCAGGCTGTCCTCGTCCCAGCCAGCCAGCGCGCGGAAACCGCCGCGCGGCATGCCGAGGCCACTCCAGGAATATTCGCGGGCGATCGCCTTGCGGTCGACGCGCAGCGCGGGCAAGTATGCGCCCATCGCGGTTATACCGATCTGCACCCTATCCTCCGCAAGATCATTTTTCGGCTCTGCCGCTGCTTTCGCAGCGGCCTATCGTCGCAGCCTTCTTGACAGCGACGAATCATTTTGTAAACAGGTTCACAATTAGTGGCAAGGGCGATTTGGCACCCGTCAGGGCAGCACCCGGCCAAGGGAGCAGGACTTGGACATCTTCAAACAGGACGTGCTGGCCGGAAAGGCCATTCTGGTGACCGGTGGCGGCAGCGGCCTTGGCCGGGAGATCGCCCGTAGCCTCAGCGCGCGCGGCGCCGTGGTGCATATCTGCGGCCGTCGCCAGGCGCTGCTAGACGAAACGGCGGCGCAGATTTCGGCGGCGACCGGCGGCGCGGTCCATGCTCACGCCTGCGACATCCGAGATGCCGATGCAGTGGACGCGATGATCGAGGCGATCTGGCAGACGGGTCCGCTTTCCGGCCTGTTCAACAACGCCGCCGCCAACTTCATCGCACCGACCAAGGACCTGAGCGCCCGCGGCTTCCGCGCGGTGACCTCGACGGTGATCGACGGCACGTTCTACACTACGCTGTCGTGCGGCAAGCGCTGGATTCGCGACGGGATCGCGGGCGCGGTCGTCTCCAACCTGACGACCTGGGTATGGACCGGATCGGCCTTCGTGGTGCCGTCCGCCATGGGCAAGACTGCGATCGACGCCATGACCAAGTCGCTGGCGGTGGAATGGGGCCCTTACGGCATCCGCCTCAACGCTGTGGCCCCCGGCCCCTTCCCTACCGAAGGCGCGTGGGAAAAGCTCAATCCGATCCCGGACACGCAAAGCTCGGCCACCAATTGCGAGACGGTGCCGCTGCGCCGCTTCGGCGATATGCCGGAACTGTGCAACCTGATTACCTTCCTGCTGTCGGACGGTTGCAATTACCTGACCGGGCAGACCATCGCGATCGACGGTGCGCAGCATCTGGCCGGTCCCGGCACCTTCGCCGATCTCACCAACCTGACCGGCGAGCAGTGGGATGCAGCGCGCGCCGCTATCGCGGGTTCGGTCGCCAAGGAAAAAGCCCAACGGGGGAGCAACTGAGCCATGATCGAAAGATCCCTCTTCCAGCCCGAACACGAAATGTGGCGCGACACCGTCCGCAAGTTCATCGAGAAGGAAATCGTCCCCTTCCACGACCAGTGGGAAAAGGACGGCATCGTCCCGCGCGACGTATGGCTCAAGGCCGGTGAGGCCGGGATGCTGTGCTGCACGGTTCCCGAGGAATACGGCGGCATCGGCGCGGACTATCTCTATGACGTCATCGTCTTCGAGGAACTGTGGCGCGCGGGCACGAGCGGCCCGGGCTTCCTGATCCACACCGACCTCGTCGCCTCCTACATCCTCGCCTTCGGGACCGAGGAGCAGAAGCGCCAGTGGCTGCCCAAGATGGTCAGCGGCGAGGCGATCGGCTCGCTCGGCATGACCGAGCCGCACGCGGGCAGCGATCTCAAGGCGATCCGCACCCGCGCCGAACGCGACGGCGACGACTTCGTGATCAACGGGCAGAAGGTGTTCATCTCGAACGGCCAGCTGTGCGACGTGATCGTGCTCGCCACCAAGACCGACAGCGCCGCCGGGGCCAAGGGCACCTCGCTGTTCCTCGTCGATGCCAGCCTGCCCGGTTTCAACCGGGGCCAGAACCTCGACAAGCTGGGCATGAAGGCGCAGGACACCTCGGAACTGTTCTTCGACAACCTGCGCGTGCCCGCCAGCGCAATGCTGGGCGAGGAAGGCCAGGGCTTCGCGCTGATGATGACGAAGCTGTCGCAGGAACGGCTCGCCCAGGCGATCCGCTCGGCGACCGTGACCGAAACCGTCATCGAATGGACGGTGGACTACACCGCCGAGCGCAAGGCCTTCGGCCAGACCATCGGCGATTTCCAGAACACCCAGTTCGTGCTGGCCGACCTCAAGGCGCGTGCGGTGATGGCGCGGGTCTTCACAGACAAGTGCATCGACCTGTTCATGAAGGGCGAGCTTGATCCGGTCGATGCCGCGATGGCCAAGATGACCACCTCGGAGCTGCACTGCGAAACGGTCGACAAGTGCCTGCAATTGTTCGGCGGCTGGGGCTACATGTGGGAGTACCCGATCTGCCGCGCCTATGCCGACGCGCGCATCGTCAAGATCGCCGGCGGCTCCATCGAGATCATGAAGACCATCATCGCGCGTGAGATGTTCAAGGGCAAGCTTGCGCGCAAAGGGTAATGGAAACACGCTTACCTCTTGATGCGCGCGCAATTGCGGATAGTGCGGAAGGTTCAACTTCCGGAGTTTCCAGCGTGCCCAAGAATTTGGATTCCAACCTGCGTTTCGGGTTCCTGATCCACGACGTGTCGCGCATGCGCCGCATCGTCGTGGACCGGGCGCTCAAGCCGCTCGGCATCACGCGATCGCAGTGGTGGGTGCTGGCTTTCCTGTCGCGCCGCGACGGGATGACCCAGACCGCGCTGGCCGCCGACCTCGATCTCACCAAGGTGGCGATCGGTGGGCTGGTCGATCGCATGGAAGGCGGCGGCTTCGTGGAACGCCGGGCGGATGAACGCGATGCCCGCGCCCGCCGCATATACCTGACCAAGGCCGGCCAGAAGCTGGTCGCCACGATCAGGGAAGCGGTCGATGCGGTGGAAGCCGACATCATGAGCGTGGTGGAGGACGAAGAACTCGAGGGCGCCAGCGGCGTGCTCCTCAAGGTCAAGACGAGACTGATCGAACTCATCGGCAGCGATGCCGAAGGGGCCGGCGACATAGAAATGTAGCCGGTCATGAACAAACGGAGGTTGTTGTGAAAGGTTTGGAAGGCAAGGTCGCCATCGTCACCGGCGGCGGACAGGGCATCGGGCGCGCGCTCGTTCTCAGGCTCGCGGCGGAGGGGTGCAAGGTCGCCATCTTCGATCTCAGCCCCGAGGCGGGCGAAAAGACCGCAAAGCTCGCCGGAGACGCCGTGGTGCAGACCTGGCAGGTCGATGTGAGCGACTTCGAGGCCGTTCAGGCTGCCGTAGGTGCCGTTGAGGACACCCTTGGTCCCGTCTGGGCGCTGGTCAACAACGCCGGATGGGACAAGCCGATGCCCTTCCTCACGACCACCCCGGAGTTCTGGGACAAGGTCATCTCGATCAACCTCAAGGGCAATCTCAACACCCATTTCGCGGTCGCGGGCCGGATGGCGCAGCGCGGCGGCGGGCGGATCATCAACATCGCCTCGGACGCGGCGCGCGTCGGCACCAGCAACGAGGCGGTCTATTCGGCCTGCAAGGGCGGCCTCATCAGCTTCACCAAGTCGATCGCCCGCGAACTGGCGCGCAAGAACGTGCTCGCCAACTGCGTCTGCCCCGGCCCCACCAATACGCCGATGATGGCCTCGGTGCTGGGCGAAGGCGCCGACGCGGAGAAGTGGAAGGACGCGATGGTGCGCGGTATCCCCTTGAAGCGCATGGGAGAACCCGAGGACTACGCCGGCATCGTGGCGATGCTCGCGTCGGACGACGGCGCCTATATCACCGGGCAGGCCATTTCCGTCTCCGGCGGCATGAACATGGTCTGATCCGGCCATGTCGGATCAGGACACCACCCCGCCGCCGATCCCGGGAAACTGGGAAACCGGCATCGTTACCCGCACGGGAGCGTGGACGGTCGGCCAGATCTGGGTCGACTGGGCAGCGAAGCGCTACTGCCTGAAAGTCTCGGAAGATCACTGCAACGGCGTCGGCGGCATGCACGGCGGCGCCATGGCGACTTTCCTTGATGGGCAGGCCTTCGTCTACCAGGACCGCGAGGCCGCCGATCCCCATACGCCGACAATATCCTTGCAGGTCAATTACCTGGCTCCGCCCGTCGCAGGCGACTGGCTGGTTGCGGACGTCGTGCTGGTGAAGACCACGCGCACGATGATCTTCACCCAGGCGATCGCCACCGTCGGAGAGCGGGTGATGGCCAGCTCCCACGCGATCTACAAGAACAACGCAGGAAAGGACTCGCTATGAGCGAAGCACCCCAGTTCAAGCACGTGATCTACGAAGTGAAGGGCCGCGCGGCCTGGATCACGATCAACCGCCCCAAGCTCTACAACGCCTTCAATGCCCAGACGATCGAGGAACTGATCGCCTCGTTCAAGCTGGCCGCCGACGATCGCGGCGTCAGCTCGGTCGTGCTCACCGGCGCGGGCGACAAGGCCTTCTGCACCGGCGGCGACCAGTCGGCCCACGAAGGCCAGTACGACGGGCGCGGCATCGTCGGCCTGCCGATCGACGAACTGCAGTCGATCATCCGCGACATTCCCAAGCCCGTGATTGCCCGTATCAACGGCTTCGCGATCGGCGGCGGCAATGTCTTCGCGACGCTGTGCGACCTTTCGATCATGTCGGAATCGGCGAAGCTCGGTCAGGTCGGCCCCAAGGTCGGCTCGGTCGATGCAGGCTGGGGCACGGCGCTCCTCGCCCGCCACGTCGGCGACAAGAAGGCGCGCGAGATCTGGTTCCTCAACCTCCAGTATACGGCGGCAGAAGCGCTCGAGATGGGGCTCGTCAACAAGATCGTCCCGCACGACCAGCTTGATGCGGCGGTGACCGAGTGGACCGACATCCTCGCCCAGCGCTCGCCCACCGCGCTGGCGCTCGCCAAGCGCAGCTTCAATGCCGACAGCGACAACATCCGCGGCATCTCGATGCTGGCGCTCAATGCGGTGAAGCTGTTCTACGACACCGACGAGTCCAAGGAAGGCGTCCGCGCCTTCACCGAGAAGCGCGCGCCCGACTTCCACAAGTACGTGAAGTGACGGAATAGCAGATAGCAAATCAGCAGGTCCGGCCCGTGGCACCACGACGCATCACCGAAGACGATCTGGCCGCAGTCCTGCCGCCCGGTGGGCTGACGCTGGTTTCGTCGTGCAGCGCGGAATCGGATCTGCTGGCCGATATGGTCGCCGGGGGGGGAGATACCCTGGCGGCCATGCGGTTCTCCGGCATCTTCGTGCCCGGCCTCAACCGCCGGACATGGTCGGGAAGCAGCCGGAGCCGGGTGCTGACGTTCTTCCAGACGCCGCAGCTCAGGGCAGAACCCGAGCGGGTCGATTTCAGGCCGCTGTGCTACGGGCAGATATCCGCGCTCTATGCGGCCGAGCCGCCAAGCGCAGCGCTGTTCATGTGCAGCCCGCCCGATGAAAACGGAATGTGCTCGTTCGGGCCGGAAACAGCATTCATTCCCGATTTCTGGCGATGCGCCGGAACGCGGATCGCGCATATCAACCCCGCCATGCCGCGCACGGCAGGCGATCCGGGTATTCCCTTCGGCGAACTGACCGCTTTCATCGAGCAGGATCAGGTATTGAAAGGCACGCCCGCCGATCTTCCGGACCCTGTTTCGCGCGCGATCGCGGAACATGCGGCCCGATTCATAGAAGACGGCGCCACGCTGCAGACCGGCCTCGGCAAAGTGCCCGACGCCGTCCTCGATGCATTGCATGACCGCCGCGACCTGCGCCTTCATACCGGCCTCGTCGGCGACGGCGGGCTGCGGCTGGTGCGGTCGGGGGCCATGGCCCCGGGTTCGAGCGCCCTCGTCGGCGTCGCGATCGGATCGCCCGAACTCTACGCAGGGTTGGATGATCCCCATTTCCAGTTCCGACCGGCCTCGGTAACGCATGATCTGCGCATCGCGGGAGCCGCCGAACACTTCGTCACGGTGAATTCCGCGCTGGAAGTCGACCTGTTCGGACAAGTCTATTCCGAGGTCGGCCCCAAGGGCGCCATGTCGGGACCGGGAGGCGCCAGCGACTTTGCCGCCGCCGCCCGCCTGTCGCCGCGCGGGCTGCGCCTGATCTGCCTTCCCGCCGACGCGGCGAAAGGCACGCTGTCGCGCATCATCGACCCTGCCTCTGCACGCGGCCCGGCATCGCTGAGCCGGCTCGATACCGATGTGGTCGTCACCGAACATGGTGCCGCCGACCTGCGGGGCAAGAGCCATGATGACCGCGCCGAAGCCCTTATACGTATAGCCGCCCCCCAATTCCGCGATGTCCTGGCAGAAAGCTGGCGTGCGGTTTCGGATCGGCTCTGAGAACACAAGAGAGGATTATATGGCCAAGACCATCATCAGCTGCGCCGTGACGGGCTCGATCCACACCCCGTCGATGTCGCCGCATCTGCCGGTGACGGCCGACGAGATCGCGCAGAGTGCGCTTGAGGCGGCAGAGGCCGGCGCGGCGATCGTCCACCTGCACGCGCGCGATCCGCAGACCGGCAAGCCGGTGCACGAACCCGAAGACTTCGCGCCGTTCCTCAAGGTCATCAAACAGGCGAGCGACGTGGTGGTGAATATCACCACCGGCGCCTCGCCCTATATGCCGGTAGGA